>JBEKCL010000057.1:0-16794 GCA_050014895.1 Dehalococcoidia bacterium | reverse complement strand
CGACGAGGAAGTCTTCGAGCCGATGGCTAAGCTCCACCCCTATCTCGAAGACCTGCGGCAGACGCGCAAGTCGCTCAACGACCTTGGGCGATTCGGATCGTATCTCGGTAAAGATGGGTTTAAAATTCAAGTATTTCTTACTCCCGGTCACTCACCCGGATCGGTCTGCCTGTACCTGCCTGACACAAAAGTACTTATAACCGGTGACGTTATATTTTTCATGAGCGTCGGAAGGACAGATTTTCCCGGCGGTAGTACTATATTATTGAAGGAGAGTATAGATAAGATATCGCAACTGGATGTTGAATACCTGGTTCCCGGGCATAATACGGAGCCCAACGGGATCATCCAGGGGAAAGACAGAATAAAGCGAAATTTTGCTGCAGTCCAAGAGTATTTCTGACCGGTGAAATAGATGGAATCAGACGAAAAGATTAAGTTCGCCATAGAGAATACGTGGGTCTTACGGCCGCCAAAGCAACGTTTGGCTACATTCGGCAGCACCAACGTTTACTACTATATGGTTACCGCCCTTATGGACGAAGTAAATATAGTACGGGAAGGCCGGGTTATCGCCGCCAGGCCCAAGATCGTTACCCCTGCTTACCTTGTTAACCTGGAAGGCTTCAGTGGACCGGCAAAGCGATATCTCCAAATGATTGCCGAGTATAATCCCCATGAGCCGGGAATTTTATATTCTTACAAAAACGAAACTAGCCAAATGAATATCGTTTCGCAACCCGAAGCAGCGGTGCTGGAAAAAATAAATCAAATGATAGACGACCGAAGCGATCCGCTCAGTGCGATCATTAAAGGGGTAGAGGAAATGTGGGATGTATCATTGTTAAAATTTACATTTGAGCTGACCAGCGGCTCTATTTACCACAATATCTCCGAATTACGTAACCAGGGGCGGTTTGCCCCGGATGAGCATGGTGTACCCAGGGACGCTCTGTCCAATATTGAGGAACTCTTTGATCTTACCCGGAAGGACCAATCACGAGCTCCCGAACTTATTAGCGAACTACACCGGTGGAACCTCTGGGGCCAGTATCAGGACCGATTCCTTCAGCTATTCAAAAGGCATTAAGCTCCCCGGGCCTGCCACACGCATATGATGTAACATAGTCCATTGACATTATAGTTAAACCGTTATATATTACGCGTGAGTGTATATACTTGAATTAAGGGGCGTACCGGGTTCCGGTAAATGAATCAACGGCGGTCGAATATTGAAATAATCAGCGAAATGCTGAGAATCGGCGCAAATGGGGCGGGCAAAACCGAGATCATGTATAGCGCCAATATGAGCTATAGCCAAATACAAAAATATCTCAAGTTCATGATGGCACAGGGGTTAATAGATAGGATAGAAATCGGCAATCCGTCAGTAGCTTACCAGGTTACAGAAAAGGGACACGGATTGCGAAAAAGTATCGAGACGGTATTAGAGGTTCTGAACTTCAAAGAACCTGAAGAGAAATAAAATTGGAGGAGACGCGTATGGCGGAAAAAAGAATGCTGATTCTGGACACTGAAACAGTTCAGAAAATTGAAGAGAACCGTGGTGACATGAGCGTCTCTGATTTTATTAATTTCATCATAGACAGCCACTTCGAGCAGACCGCCGAACCGCACCAAATTGACCTGGTAACTAAAGAAGAGTTTCACCAGTTTGAAGAAGGTATCAGGGACTTATTAAGGAGCTTCCTTGAATTCTTCCTCAGCTATGGCCTGGAACTTGGCAAACAGCCTACCGACGGCGAGCTGGACAAATTGAGCCAGAAATTGCAGGGACTCAGCAAAACCATCAAAGCCAAGAAATTATAATTGCAGTACAAGCCGAATTTGATCTGCTTACCACTCTTGCAAAGCCTTAATATACGCATCCGATAGAAGTATTTTCTAGAATATAATCCCTTCCAAATTCACATCAATCGTGCCATAGTGTATCCAAGTGTAAAAGCGGGAGGTGTACTATGCCTACAGTCAAAGAACTACTTCGAGCTGGTCGTAAGGATGAACTATGGCAGATGTGCTGTGGTTTTCTGGACCTTAATATTGAACAATTCATGTCGATTCAAAAAAGACTTCTGCTTGAACAGATCGAGTTGCTTAACAATTCGGCAATCGGGAAGAAAATTTTTAAAGGAACAATGCCCCAGAACGTTGAAGAATTCAGACGAAGGGCGCCATTAACGACGTACAAGGATTACTGTCCCGAATTATCGGAAAAGAGGGAGGACGCACTTCCAGTAAAACCCTTATATTGGCAACATACATCCGGCAGGTCCATTGAATACCCTTTTAAATGGGAAAGCATTAAATGGATGCCCATAACACCTGGTTTTAGCCGGGAACTGGGGATTCTTGCCGCAGCATACACCATGTTTGCGACCTGCAGTAAGAAATATGATACTTCCGGAATCAAGTACGGACTTAAATTCATCTACGCAGTTGCGCCAAGGCCTTATACTTCAGGGATCCTGGCTTATATTGCAGCCGAGGCACTGGGGGGAATAAGCCTTCCACAGCTTGAATTAGCCGAGAAAATGTCTTTCGAAGACCGGATAGCAGCCAGCGTAAAAATCGCTGCCAATAGAGGCTTTGATCTATTCTTTGGCATAACCGTTGCTATGGTTGCTATCGGAGAAAAGATCAGCCAGCAGGTAGGGAAAGCAAATATCGGTTCTATGCTTTCCCAGCCAAGAGCCCTCTTTCGATTTGCCAGGGGCATCATAAGGAGCAAAATAGCCGGACGCAAGCTGCTGCCCAAAGATATCTGGTCCCTTAAGGGAGTCATCTGCACCGGGACTGATGCAGAAATTTTCGGACAATTGATAAAGGACACATGGGGCAAATACCCCTTGAATATGTATGGCAGTACCGAAGCAGGCTATATCGCTTCTCAGACATGGGACTACGGGACCATGACCTTTAATCCCAGCCTGAATTTCCTCGAATTTATACCTGAAAGCGAATATGAAAAGTGTCAGCAGGACAATTCTTATGTACCAACCTGTTTTACCCTTGATGAAGTAAAGGTGGGCGAAAAATACGAGCTGGTAATTAGCAACTTCCATGGAGGGCCATTGATCAGGTACCGTACCGGCGATGCTATAAAAATCGTGGCTTTGAGCAATAATAAATTGGGTATTAGTCTTCCACAAATGGATTTCGTAGGCAGGGTGGATGACAGGCTTGATATCGGTGGTTTCATAAGGCTAACAGAAAAGGTTATCTGGCAGGCCATCAGTAATACGAGTATACCGTATGTCGATTGGGCAGCGCGAAAGGAGAACGATAAGGGTGCGCCAATTCTTCACGTTTTCCTTGAATTGCGGAATGCAGAAAACAGTGACCCGAGTACTGTTGCTAAGGCTATCTATGTAGAATTAAAGAAAATGGACGATGATTTCATGTATGGGAATATAGAGGACGTGTTGCATACCATGCCAATCAAGGTCACATTATTACCTGAAGGGGCATTTACCAATTATATTAACCTCAGGCGCGCTCAGGGAGCTGATCTTGCACATTTGAAGCCACGCCATATTAATCCGTCGGACGATGAAATTGCAATACTTCGCATGACCGCCGCCGAAAAGAGGCAGAAAGAACCCATTAAAGTAAGCGTGCCAGCGGGCAGCTAGACCAACACCAGGAACGACCACAAGGGCAGCCTCTTGGAGGCTGCCCTTTAATGAGCCATTTGGGTGCAATATTTGAGCCAAAGGGCTACTTTAGTACTACACAGCCTTAAAAACGACCTTTTTCCTTGACATTTAAATTACATATCCAGATAATAATCATAGCTACGCAGATATAACTATGCTATGAATACACATTCTCTGATACCTTTGATCGCCACGTTGGCTTATGTTCCACTATTTCTTATCCTGATAGCCAACAGACCATGGCAGCGTCAAAAACAGACGTTTGCTGTTTTCCTCATGGCCATAATGCTCTGGAGTTTCGGGGATTTCCTTTTCCGAAGCAATTATCTTGTCAATGAAAAAATCTATCTTGCCAAAGCTATCCTGTGCATATGTATACTCGTAATCACTTCATTGCACTATTATCTAAGGACCTATTACGAGAAAAGAGCTCCCGGCTTTCCCTTGGCTTATATTGTTACTGCGCTGCTGTTTGTCGTAGTCCTTTTATTCATGCCCGAAGGCGTAATTGTTGGGGAAATAGTAGTACCAATTTATGGCGGATGGCTTTATCTAATGGCAGCCTACGGCGCCGTTGTTCTCGGCTGGGATATTTATCACTTGGGGAAAAAGGTCCGGGCTACTTCAGACCCTGTCATTCATAACCAGCTAATTTACCTGATTGTAGGGGTATCAATATTAATCGTATTCGCCATTTCCTCATTCAGCAAATTTGGACAGGAATACCCGCTGGCACATGTAGGAAATTTCTTGAATGCGTTGATATTGACTTACACCGTGCTGCGGCACCGCCTGCTTGATATGAGGATTGTTCTGCGGCGCGGGTTGACGCTGCTCTCCATGATAGCAATCGGTGTAGTTATCTACCTTGCTGTCTATGTTGTTGGGCACTTCCTCTTCAACATCGACTTGGAGAGTCTCAATGTCCTGCTGGGAGTCGGCGTAGCGCTCCTGGTGGCATTTATCATTTTCCAGATGAGGGGGATTATAACCAACCGGATTGATAAGCTGTTTTACCGGGACAGCTATGTGTTCCGCCAGGAACTCAATGATTTTGCGCTTCACCGGATTAAGGGCGTTTTAAACTTGGATGAATTTGGTAATGAACTGCTCACATTATTTTGCGGAGCCATCCGGTGCAGGCGGGCCTATCTCCTGCTCCCTCAACAAAACACTGAGGATTTCTATATACGCTTTGTAGCGCCATCTGAAGAAGTCAGGCCGACTTTTATCATTAAGAATGACAGCCCCATCCTTCAATGGCTAAAAAAGGAAAATACGTACCTGCCCAGGGAGAAACTCGACATCGAACAGCAGTTCAGAGGACTATGGCAGGAAGAAAGGGAAAACATTTCTCAGCTTAATATCCAGTTGTTCCTTCCGATTATAAGCCGGGGCAACATGATAGGCCTTCTGGCCCTTGGGGAAAAACAGAACAAGGGAAGATACAGGCTTGAAGATATCAATCTATCGGAAAAAATTATAAATGACGTAGCAAACAGCCTTGAAAAGGAATACTTCCAGGACCAGTTAAGAAAAAGGGAACAGGAACTATCGCTTCTTAACCAGTTGGCAGGAGTCATTTCATCCAGCCTCAACATCCAGGAAGTTTACGACGCCTTTGTGAAAGAACTAAAAGAGGTAGTACAGGTCAACTACACAGCCATTGCATTGATCGAAGGCAACGAGATATATTTTGCCGCCATATCCAGCGAAGTCGGCTCGGCATGGCATACCGGGCAAAAAATCCCGTTAGCCAACTCCGCTACGGAATGGGTCTCACTTAATAAGAGACTATATTATGAAACGGACCTGTCCAACAACAGAAGGTTCTGGACCGGCGCCGAGTATTTAAAGCGCGGCATCCACTCTGTGTTATATCTGCCCCTTATGAATAAAGGCGATGTAATCGGGATTCTTATCCTGGGCAGCAAAAAGCCCGGTGCATATGGCCCGGAGCAGGTAGTGCTGCTGGAGCACCTGGCATCACAGATTGCTGCTCCTATTGAAAACAGCAGGCTGTTCACTAAAGCCGAGGAAGTAGCACGTGTTGACGGCATTACTCAGTTGTTCAACCGGAGGCACTTCGACGAAAGGATGAAAGAGGAAATCGACCGGCATTCAAGATACGGAGATATTCTTTCCATCCTGCTGCTCGACCTGGATAATTTTAAAAAATATAACGATACATTCGGCCACCTGGCCGGGGACCGGTTACTGGTGCACGCAGCCGAGCTGATCCAAAGCGCCATCCGGTCTTCGGATCTGGCTTTCAGGTATGGAGGTGATGAATTCGCAGTCATCCTTCCAAATTCCTCCACTATGGATGCATTTAATGTTGCAGAAAGAATGCGTGAACGGGTGGCTTTCGAAATGGCCAGCAGGCAAATCGACGTAACTGTGAGTGTCGGAGTAGCATCATGGCCCGGGGACGGGGCAACGCTGGATGAACTCTGCTACGCGGCAGACATGGCGCTTTACTACGCCAAACGCACGGGGCAGAACCGTACATCGATTGCCTCTCGAACGCTATTCTCGCTCAACGAGCCATCTGTGAGCATTAACGTTGAAGCTGAGGTGCTCAGCACTATATATGCACTGGCAGCTACGCTTGAAGCCCGTGACAAATACACCTACGGTCACTCTCGGCGTGTCAGCAGGTATGCTGTAGCTACAGCTGAAGCTCTGAATCTGGCCCCTGAGCAAGTGGCTGTGATTAGCGCCGCAGCGCTACTGCACGATATAGGCAAGGTCGGAATTCCCGATCATGTGTTGAACAAGGAAGGTAAATTGCTGGATGAAGAATGGGAATTACTCAAACAGCATCCCCGTCTATCAGCAACAATCGTAGGGCATGTTCCAAGCCTGGCAGCTTGCCTGGCAGCGGTCAGGCACCATCATGAAAGATGGGATGGCAACGGTTATCCATCCGGGCTGAAAGGAGAGGCCATACCTATGGAGGCACGTATACTTACAGTTACCGACGCATTTGAAGCGATGATCTCCGAGCGGCCTTACCGTAAGGCGCTGACATTCAAGCAGGCAATTGCCGAACTGGATAAATGTTCAGGCACGCAATTCGACCCCAGAGTAGTCCAGGCATTCATCCCGATCGCTCTTTCCACCGGGCCCGATGATCTTGAACTGGAAATGCTGAAAAATCGCCAGACCCAGCGTTAATCAACCTTTACCAGCAGACAAATATTCCTGGAAAAGTACTTGAGCTTCTTTTTATATCCGCTTTCGGGGTATGCCTTGAGCACTTTAAATCCCGCCGACTTCAGCTGATGTTCTATCTCAGGGTATGTAAACAGATAGTAGTAGCGCATTATCTCTCCGGCATTAGTCTTCCAGGGTACCATAACTTGTTTGCCCTTGTTCCAAAATTCCCGCTGCCAGCGGTTCCAGACAGTAATAAAAGCCTCGGCATCCGGTTTCAGCACCCTTCTTAACTCGCTAAAAGCAATGCGCTGCTCTTTCTTTCCTTTAATATGATGATAGGCGGCTACCGATATAGCACAATCAAACGCACTGTCTCTAAACGGCAGGCCGACTGCATCCGCAACTAATAACCTCACATCCAAATTGAACTTGCCCGCATATTTTACCGCCATGTTGATCATCGACACTGATGAGTCCAGCCCCCATAACTCAAATTGGTCTTTAAATGGAAGGAAGTCCGGACCGTGGGCACACCCCACATTCAGTAACTTACCGCTTCCCCAACGTGAAGCCATTTCTTCCAATTCAGGCTTAAAGCGCGTCCAATGCCGCAGCCTGTACCAACTTTCTGCTATCTCATCATAACTGTTCACATGCATCTCTTTTGTGGTCGTTTATGCAATTTGCTAAACTTGCAACGTAAATCAAATATAACATAATCTTTCCCCTTAATCACAGCATGAGAAAAACGTCCAGAACAATATCCGGCGTAACTCCGGTAGCGGTCATGGCACAACCGGGCCCCTGCCCCGGTTCCTGTGTCTTCTGTCCAACTTATGCAGAGGCGCCCAAGAGCTACACTCCTGAATCGCCGGCAGTCCTGCGGGCAATCGCCAGCAAATTCGATCCCTATGAACAGACCGAACTGCGCCTCAAAATTCTTAAGAAGATGGGACACCCTGACGATAAGATCGAGCTGATTATCATGGGCGGAACATTCCTGGCCTGCCCTGAAGATTACCAGTACAGCTTTATCAAATCTTGCTATGATGCGCTTAACGGTTGCATTTCGGGCAGCCTGGATGAAGCAAAGAAGTTGAATGAGTCCGCCACGCACAGGTGCGTGGGACTTTGTATCGAGACACGCCCCGACTGGTGCGGCGAACAAGAGATAAGCAGGATGCTGGATTTCGGCACAACCCGTGTGGAACTCGGCGTGCAGACACTGGATGACGATATTTACCGGCTCGTGCGCAGGGGGCACACTGTTGAAGAGGTTATCAAGGCAACAAGGCTGCTCAAGAAATATGGCCTGAAGGTATATTACCACTGGATGCCCGGCCTGCCGGGTTCAACACCTGCTCATGATCTTGCTATGACCCGCCGCCTTTTCGAAGATGATGAGTTTAAGCCGGATGGTTTAAAGCTCTACCCTACACTGGTCGTTTCTCATACCGAGTTAGAAATATGGCACAAAGAAGGCAGGTATGTCCCTTACACAATGGACCAAACAGTCAAACTTTTAACGGACATGAAATTACTAGTACCAAAATATGTCCGGATTTCCCGCGTAATGCGCGATATACCGACCAAGTTCATTCTTGCAGGATGCAATGACCTTGCCCTACGGTCATCGGTGCAGCAGGCAATGAAAACACAAGATATGCAATGCCAGTGCATACGATGCCGCGAGTATGGACACCGCCAGAGGGGCAAATGGGAAATCGGGGAGGCAGCGCTTACCCGGTATGAATATAATGCTTCGGGCGGAAAGGAGATTCTCTTATCCTACGAAGATACCGGCGGCACACTATTCGGCCTTTTGCGATTGCGTATAAATACCAGCGGAGAAGATATCTACCCCTCTATGGTACGTGAAATACACGTTTTCGGGGCAGCCGTTCCCATCGGGGGGCAGAACGACCAGGCGGCTCAACATAAGGGCCTGGGCGGCCTGCTGCTCAAGGAAGCTGAGAGGATTTCACATGAAGAGTATTCCGCAGGCAAAATCGCTGTTATCAGTGGAGTAGGGGCAAGGGATTACTTCAGGACTGAAGGTTATGAACTGGAAGGCGCCTACATGGTCAAAGACCTTTAACCGGCGATGCAGATACCAGCTGAGATAACTTGAAAATATGGGGCAGGGGCTATCCAGCAACGCTACAGCCTCAATGGATTGTCCGGCATCCACTGAACCAGTACATGCTCTTGACAATCTTCTTTTATCTGTGATATAAATCTTACGCATTAGGAAACTTGATAGTTTTACGCAGCGGTATTTATCTTTAACTTACGGTCTTATGATCTGCGGTAGCATGTGCAATGGAAGTTAGGCGGCGGACAATTAAGATCATGATATACCGTATGAATTAATTTTATGGAGGTAGATATGATCGACCCTTATGCCAGCAAACCATGGTTGAAGTTCTATGACAAACATGTTCCCGAGAAGCTAAAGTATCCTAAAAAGTTGTACTCAGAAGTATTCAGGGAGACCGTGGCCAAGGTGAAGGATAGGGTAGCTGTCTACTATGCCGGGGCGCCTATAACTTTCGCTGAACTGGACATCATGTCCAACAGGTTTGCAAATTTCCTCAAAGAGAAGGGGCTTAAGCCGGGCGACGTTGTGGGTGTAAATATGCCCAACGTACCAGCGTATTATATCTCGATCCTCGGGATATTAAAGGCAGGATGCGTACTTACGGGCGTCAGCCCCCTGCTAACACAAAGGGAACTGGAATATCAGTTGAACGATTCTGGCGCAAAGGCGCTGGTGGCCATGGATATGTTGTGGGGCAATGTCGGCGCAATAGTTGCTAATACCGGTGTTAAACAGGTGGCCATGGTTGGCATTGCTGATTTTCTGCCCACCGATAAGCCTGCTTCGCCAGGCGCCCTGCCCTCAGTGCCGGGTATAAACATTGAACGCTACATGGATATCCTCAAGAATTACCCTGCAACTCAACCTGAATTACGAATGGACCCTGATGCGAGCTGCCTGATGCAGTATACCGGAGGTACGACAGGGCCATCCAAGGGTGCTACGCTGACGCACAACAACATGGTGCACCACGTCCAGCAGGTCTCAACATGGCTGGACACCAAGATGGGATCTACCACGGTGCTGTCGGCATTCCCGCTTTTCCACCAGGCAGGCCTTGCTGTGGGCATGTGGAGCATGTCCATAGGCAGCACACAGGTGGCGGTAGCCAATCCCAGGGACCTCGCCGGTGTTATCAACCTGATAAAGGCGCATAAGCCCAACGTCTTGGTCAATGTGCCCACCATATATATTGGGCTATCGCAGCAGCCCGCTTTCAAGGAGATCGATTTCTCAAACCTCGATTACTGCCTGAGCGCTGGGGCCCCGTTCCCTATAGAAAATATCAAGGAGCTTGAATCGATAATCGGTCAGGGCAAAGTCATCGAGGTCTTGGGCATGACGGAGACTGGCCCCATACTCACGGGGTTGCCGCGTTATGGTCTGAAAAAAGCCGGATCGGCCGGTCTCCCCTTCCCCGACACCGAGATAAAGGTAGTTGACCCTGAGACCAATAAGACAGTGCCGCTGGGAGAACCGGGTGAAATGGTGGCCCGTGGCCCGCAGGTTTTCACCAAGGGGTACCATAACAAGCCGGAGGAAACTGCCAACACCTTGCGCCACGGATGGATTTATACTGGCGATATCGTGCGGATGGACGAGGACGGTTATTTCTGGATGGTTGATAGGCTCAAAGATATGGTCAACGTATCAGGATTCAAGGTGTTCACCCGCGAGTTGGACGATGTAATCGCGGCGCATCCTGATGTAGCCATGGCTGCGACCGTGGGTATACCTGATCCCAGCCGCCCCGGTTCCGAACTGGTGGCCACCGCCGTAGTGCTAAAGCCGGGTGTGGAGAAAAGCGATGCTACGAGAGTTCGTATCCTTGAGTTTATCAAGGAGCGAGAGGCCCCCTACAAGATACCTAAGAAACTTGTCTTTGTAGACCAACTGCCCACGAGTTCGGTGGGGAAGATCCTCAAACGTGAACTGCGCGATATACTGCAGAAATAAATCAATAAATGAAGGGACGGGGCAAATGACCCGTCCCGCCCGTTATACGATTTATAGGTGGCATGAGCAATCGAAGTCAGACGGCAGGCAATTATGGTCATGATGCAAGATATAAATTAATTTAGTGGAGGTAGATATGAACGATCCGTACGAAAGCAAACCTTGGTTGAAATTCTATGATAAACATGTCCCTGCCAAAATCAAGTATCCGAACAAGAGTTACCCGGAAATGTACCGTGACAACTATCCGCAGTTTAAAGACATGGTTGCTATATATTATGCAGGTAAAGGAATATCTTTCCCTGAACTCGAAAGTATGTCCAATCAGTTTGCCAACTTTCTAATAAAGCAGGGACTTAAGCCGGGCGACGTAGTCGGGGTTAATTTGCCAAATGTCCCAGCCTACTATATTGCCATTTTAGGCACGCTTAAAGCGGGGTGCGTTCTCTCGGGTGTGAGCCCTTTACTCACACAACGGGAACTGGAGTATCAACTGAACAACTCGGGCGCCAAAGTTCTGGTGGCAATTGATCTGCTCTGGGGTAATGTCGGTGCTGTAATCGCTAAAACCGGCGTAAAGGCCGTCGCCATGGTCGGGATAGCGGATTTCCTGCCTGCTGACAAACCTGCCGCCCCCGGCGCCCTTCCCTCTGTACCGGGAATAGCCATAAATCATTTCTTGGGGATTCTAAAAGAGATGTCTGATACGGATCCGAAGGTAAAGATAAGTCCGGATGCCCCGGCCCTGATGCAATATACAGGAGGAACTACCGGGCCATCCAAAGGCGCCTTATTGACGCACAAAAACATGGTGGATCACATCACTCAACTGGTAGTATGGCTCGACTATAAAATGGGAAAAGATGTGATATTATCTGCCTTCCCCCTGTTTCACCAGGCCGGTCTGGGCACCAGCATGTGGAGTATGGCATTCGGTCAGACCCAGATAGCTGTAGCCAACCCGCGGGACTTGGCAGGCTTGATCAATTTGGCAAAGACATACAAACCAACCGCCTTTTGCAATGTCCCAACAATCTACATTGAACTGGGAAAGCAGCCGGCCTTCAAAGAATTAGACTTCTCAAATGTCAAGTATTTTCTCAGTGGGGCTGCCCCGTTCCCACCGGAATATATTAAGGATTTCGAGGCAATTGTGGGCGCAGGAAAAGTGTGTGAAGGGCTGGGTATGACGGAAACCAGTCCTCTTACATTAGTGGAACCTTGCTACGGTAAGAAGAAACCAGGATCAGTTGGCCTTCCGTTCCCGAATGTTGAAGTCAGGGTAATTGATCCTGTGACCAAGGAAATTGTGCCGATCGGAGAATCAGGTGAATTCGTGGCCAAAGGTCCGCAGGTATTCACACTGGGCTATCACAACATGCCCGAAGAGACGGCCAATACACTGAAAGATGGATGGATCTATACCGGAGATGTTGTACGTATGGACGAAGACGGCTACTTTTGGGTCGTGGATAGGCTCAAGGACATGGTAAACGTATCGGGTTACAAAGTTTTCACACGGGAATTGGATGATATAATCTGTGAACATCCGGCTGTTGCTATGGCTGCCACTATTGGGGTGCCGGATCCCAAGCGTCCGGGGTCCCAGATGGTTGCCACTGCCGTGGTGCTGAAGCCTGGAGTGGAAAAAAGCGAAGCCACCAGGACCAGCATACTCAACTTCATAAAAGAGAGAGAAGCCGCGTATAAGGTCCCCAAGAGAATTGAATTTATGGACCAGCTTCCTCTAAGCGCAGTTGGCAAGATACTTAAACGTGAATTGCGCGATATAATGATTCCGAAGGCCTGAAACAATCTGCTTACAAACGTACAGGTCAAACTAAAATACAGGTACAAGAAAGGCCGGGACTATCCAGTCCCGGCCTTTCTTATTGAGATGCCTCGAGTATACACAGCTTTATTTCGTATTATTGACAGCGGGTGTTGCATGCGATATTATTTCCGGAACAGCGCCGGTAGCCCGGCTGGCGTGTATGATTGTCACAACACAAGCTTAATTCAAGGAGAGTGACCTGAATGCCTAAATTGCTCAACGTCTGCATGCTACTGCTCATCCTGGCGTTAATGTGCCCTGCCTCGCTGCCTGTACAAGCCTCGATTGAACCTGACAACACCTTCCTGCAATTCACCGGCGGCGGGCATGTTCTGGGGTTTACTCAGGATGGCATGTATGCGGCAGCGGGAGACCATGCCCTTAAAGTGGAATTCGTCAGCGGTTCGATGGTCCAGCCGGTATCGTCAATCGCAGCAAATGGGCAGAACAAAGTTTCTCCCCTTGATAAAGTCACCTATAGCGTCGTTTGGAAAGATATTGATATTGCCTATACATCTGCGGCCAACGGCATCGCCGAGAGCACCTATTATTTGAATACCCCGGCGTCGGTGGAAAGCATCCGCCTGCGCTATAACCGCCCGGTCAGCCTGGACAGCAACGGCAACCTGGTCATTTCGTTTGAAAACGGCAATATGACTGAATCTACGCCCATTGCCTGGCAGGAGATCGAAGGAAGCCGTAAAGCTGTCAGCGCAAACTATGTAATTTATGGAGATAAAGAGATTGGCTTCGCCCTGGCTGATTGCCAGCCCGGCATACCGGTTGTGATCGATCCAACGCTGACCTGGACTACCACCTTACCGGGCAACGAAAACGTAGGAATTTCAATAGCTGTGGATTCCAGCGGTAATGTTTATATTGGCGGGTACAGCCATACTACCTGGGGGACCCCGGTACGGGCTTATTATGCTGATGATAATGCAGATGTCTTTGTCGCCAAGCTGAACAGCAACGGTGTCCTGCAGTGGAACACCTTCCTGGGCGGCGCCGGCGATGATGAAAAGGGCACTATTGCACTGGACTCCAGCGGCAATATCTATATTGCAGGCCAGAGCCACAACTCCTGGCAGGGAGACAGCGCACCGGTCAGGGCGTTTACTATATCACCTGACGGTATGGATGTCTTTGCCGCTAAACTCAATAACAACGGTGTCCTGCAGTGGAACACCTTCCTCGGCGGCAGCGGGAATGACGAGTGTGGCGGTATCGCGGTGGATACCAGCGGTTATATTTATGTTGCAGGTACCAGCGATGCCACGTGGCAAGGAGATAATCCCCCCAGACAAGCCTTCACAGCAGGAAACCAGGATGCCTTTGCAGCCAAACTCAACAACAATGGAGCCCTGCAGTGGAATACCTTCCTGGGCGGCAGCGACTATACCCACGGCAGTGCGATTGCGGTGGACTCCACCGGTAATATCTATATTGCCGGTGACAGCAATGCCAGCTGGGGCTCCCCGCTACGGGCTTATAAGGCCGGGAACGACGCCTTTGCCGCCAGGCTCAATAACAATGGCGACCTTCAGTGGAACACTTTCCTGGGCGGTAGCCTCAATGACTATAGTAGCTCGATTGCGACGGATACCGGAGGCAATGTATATATTGCCGGTGACAGCGAGGCCTCCTGGGGCTCCCCTTTGCGGGCACATAATACAGGAAGCAATCCCGACGCCTTTGCCGCCAAGCTTAACAGCAGCGGCGCACTTGTCTGGAACACCTTCCTCGGCGGCAGTGACGGTAATGCTGGTAATGGTATTGCCGTGAATTCCAGCGGCAATATTTATGTTACCGGGTACAGCACTTCCACATGGGGATCTCCGGTATGGGCCTACACGGCCAGTATGGATGTCCTTTTAGCCAAACTCAACAACAATGGCGCCTTGCAGTGGAACACCTTCCTCGGCGGCACTGGGGATGATTCCGGTGGAGGTATTGCCGTGGATACCAGCGGTAATATTTATATTGCAGGTTGCTTCAACCTTACATGGGTCAGTGGCGATGCTTTTGCCACCAAGATACTCGCTGACCCACCCACTATAACCTCTTTTACACCAACCTCAGGCGACAGCGGCACTAAAGTTATAATCACCGGCACGAATTTTACCGGCGCAACCGCCGTCAGCTTCGGCGGCATGCGGGCTGCCAGCTTCATTGTCAACTCCGACACTCAAATTACGGCTACAACGGGCACAGGCACCACCGGCAGAATCACCGTCAAAACATCAGCCGGCACAGCTACCAGCGCAGCCAATTTTAATTTCGATAGCCAGATCGGCACGACTCCACACGGCTCATCCATGTCGGGCGTTACGGCGGCAACACCACAAGGCCCGGTCTCACTGCCCAGCGTCTCCGTCAAGAGCGCTTCACTCTCCGCCACAAAGGTCGCACCCGGGGCGACGGTAACCGTGACAGCCGATGTAGCTAATACCGGCACGGTCAACGGGACAAGCAGCATCAAGGTCTACGTTAATGGTGAACTGGAGAACAGCCAGGGCATCACGGTCAACAGCGGCAGCAGCACGCCCGTCACCTTCACGGTCACCCGAAACGAGCCGGGCACTTATAGCGTCTACGTCGGCGGGGCTAGCGCAGGCAGCTTCACCGTGGACCAGTTCGCCGATCCCAACATCATCCTGTATATAAGCGGCGCGCTGCTTATCTTTGCCTTCATTATCGGAGTCCTCTTCATACTGAGGAGAAGGCGGATACAATAATGTCATTGTTTCTTGTCCCAATGCAATCGGGACGTGGCAATCCCCCCCGTGTAACTATCTACCAAAAAGGAGTACACAATATGGGCCGCCGCATTGTAAGTATTGGAATTTCCCTGCTTGCCTGCATTTCGTTATTGTTATCAGTTCCTGGTGCAGCAATGGCAATGCCCTTACACGCGCCGGTGAACTATCCAGCGGGGGAAACTCCCTGGGGTGCCGCCGTGGGCGATTTCAATGGAGACGGCAAACTTGACTTGGCGGTAGCCAACGCTAGTAGCAGCAATGTATCCATATTGCTTGGCAAGGGTGACGGCACCTTCAATCTGGCGGTGAACTATACCGTGGGAAACACTCCCGTCGGTGTCGCCGTGGGCGATTTCAACGGCGACGGCAAACTTGATCTGGCGGTAGCCAACGCCGGTAGCAACAATGTATCCATATTGCTTGGCAATGGTGACGGCACCTTCAATCCGGTGGTGAACTATCCAGTGGGAATGAGTCCCATGGCTGTCGCCGTGGGCGATTTCAACGGCGACGGCAAACCTGATCTGGCGGTTGCCAATAATGGCGGTAACACTGTATCCATATTGCTTGGCAGGGGTGACGGCACCTTCAATCCGGCGGTGAACTATGCCGTGGGAACCGAACCCAAGGGTGTCGCCGTGGGCGATTTCAACGGCGACGGCAAACTTGACCTGGCGGTAGCCAACTATGACAGCCATAGTGTGTCCATACTACTTGGCAATGGTGACGGCACCTTCAATCCGGCAGTGAACTATAACGTGGGGACCAATCCCGTTGGTGTCGCCGTGGGCGATTTCAACGGCAACAGCAAACTTGACCTGGCGGTAGCCAACTCTGATAGCAGCAATGTATCTATATTGCTTGGCAAGGGTGACGGCACCTTCAATCCGGCGGTCAACTATACTGTGGAGACCGGTCCCTGGGATGTCGCCGTGGGCGATTTCAACGGCGACGGCAAACCTGACCTGGCGGTAGCCAACGCTGGTAGCAACAATGTATCCATATTGCTTGGCAATGGTGACGGCGCCTTCAATCCGGCGGTGAACTATCTCGTAGGAAACAACCCCATGGGTGTCGCCGTTGGCGATTTCAATAAGGACGGCGCTGATGACCTGGTGGTATCCAACTATTTTAGCAACAATGTATCCATACTACTCAATACTACTCCCGTACCCGCTTTAACCGGCGTCAGCCCCAACTCCGGGGTCCAGGGACAAACTCTGCGCAATGTAACTATTACAGGTACAAACCTGCTCAGTACATCGGTGGTCAGTTTCGGCAGCGGCATTACTGTAAATGGTT
>JBEKCL010000056.1:0-16853 GCA_050014895.1 Dehalococcoidia bacterium | reverse complement strand
CAGGTCAACGGCACCACCGCCGTCATCCCCATCCCGGACGAGACCTGGCAGGAGGTAGGTAAGGCCTTTATCATGCCGGTACCGGGCAAGACTGTGGAAGTTGAAGAAGTCCGAGAGCTTTGCAAGAAGCATCTTGCCAATTACAAGATACCCAAGCAGTTTGAGGTACGTCCGCTGCTTCCGCTGCTTGCCAGCGGTAAGGTTGACCGGCGTGCACTGGTTGAGGAAGTCAAAGCTGCGCAGCAGAAAAAATGATAAGTGTCGGGTCCTTTAAAAGGCATGTGTTTGGATATCAGCGGTTTCGTTATTAGAATTACATTAGGTAATTATAAATGGGAGACTACAATGATTTATGCTGATTTAAACAATGACCTTAAGTTCCTTGAAGGAGAGAATTCCTTCAACGATAAATTAAATAACGGCAACGCGGCGACAGTATTAGAGCGCCCTGATTTTCTTGATGCTTACTCCGAGTCTGTTGCAAATGTGGTGGAAAATGTCTCGCCCGCAGTGGTCCATGTGAGCATTAAACGCGGTGTGCGCGACCGGCGTGGTAGGGAAATGGAGGTAGGGGGTAGTGGAAGTGGCGTAATTATTACTCCCGACGGATATATAGTAACGAACTGCCACGTGGTTGAAAATGCCAGCGAGGTTGATGTCATATTGAACGACGGCATGCATTGTACTGCGATGGTTGTTGGCAAGGATGCTGCAACAGATATTGCCCTGTTGAGTGTAGGACAATCAGGGCTTTCAGCTATTCCAATGGGCGATTCCGGAAAACTCAGGGTAGGCCAGGTTGCCATAGCGATCGGCAGCCCACTCGGTTTCCAGAGCACAGTCACCGCCGGGGTGATAAGTGCATTGGGCCGATCAATGCGCAGCCTAAATGGCAGATTGATTGAAGATATCATACAAACAGATGCGGCATTGAATCCCGGTAACAGTGGAGGCCCGCTCGTCGATTCCCGCAGCCGGATGATTGGGTTGAATACCGCTATTATCCAGATGGCACAGGGTATATGTTTTGCCATACCGGTGAATACGGTGCGCTGGGTCGTCAGCCAGCTTTTTAAAGAGGGTAAGGTTACCAGGGGTTTCCTGGGCATCTCCGGGCAAACGATACCGCTGCCAACGAAAGTCGTCCGGTATTACAATCTGAAAAAGGAGAGTGGCGTCCAGGTAATATCAGTCGTGCCTGACAGCCCGGCTGATAAGTTCGGGCTGCATGAAGGTGATGTGATTGTATATATGGATGAAAATCCAATTGGGAGTGTGGATGATGTGCATAGGTTGCTGGGCAAGGAATATATCGGCAAGCCTGTCAATATAACGTTGCTCAGGAACTGGACTCAAATAGAGAAGCTGACAATCCCTGTGGCAGAAATGAAATAGCGTCTTTTTATATTGCAGTTAGCCGGTAAAAGATGCACTAAAAAGAATGCAAATTTATTTGCGTGTCCCTGTGTAAGTCAGCGTCCCGGCGTAGTTGAAGGTTTCCGGTCCCTTATTATCTTTGTATGTGCCCGAAGCGCTGTACGTAATAATCGCATTTATCTGACTGGATGATGTCAGGGTCACCACCACCTTGTCGGTATAACCTATAGATATGTTCTGGGGGTTTCCAGCAGCGGCCGAAATCATCGAGAGTACACCGGGTAATTTATTTTCCTGTATATTGCCTCCTCCCGAAAATGTACACGATTTTTTATCGGATGCTTCGGAGGCTGAAACAGGTTTGGGCGCCACATTAATACCCATAGAGTTGAACCATATGGCCTTGCCGTCATACTTAATGGTAAGCTGGTTACTTGAAGTCCCGATTGCCCAGGTAGGAGTTTTTGGAAAAATCTGGTCTCCCACAAAACCTGGTATCATAGCCGGTAGGGGCGGTTCATTACTGACCCTGGTCATGGCCCAGTTGCCCGTGAGTGGCTCAGAGCTTACAGCCGGATTCGAGGAGGATGCCGGATTTGCCTTAAATGACACACAACCAGGATATATGAGAAGCGCCGTGCCCAGGGTGCATATTAACAGAGTTGTCCAATGTTTCATCTTCTTCGCCTCCTCGCCTATGTAATCAATTTTAAAATAATAATTTTAAGTATTATACTTGTGTATGCTTTTCGCCGCATCTCAGTCATGATTGAATGGCATATGTCCATACGGACAATAGCTCTGAGTGATATCCCGCATTTTGTATCGGACCAGGTATCATGTAAATCCTGGGAAGGAGCCGCATAATGAAAGAAATAGAAGCTAATCTTTATTGCATTGAACTGCCGTTACCTAAGAACCCGTTAAAATCGATTAACTCTTATGTGCTCAAGGGTAGTAAAAGGTCCCTGATTATAGATACGGGTATGAACCGGCCGGAATGTAAAGACGTGCTTTTCCCTGCCTTGAAAGAGCTGGGGGTTGACCTTGCAAAAACCGATCTTTTCATTACACATCTGCATGCTGACCATTTTGGCCTGGTTGGAGACCTGGCAACTGACACTTCGATTTGTTACATGGGGCATCTTGATGCAGAGATTGTAAAAAACCGGAAGCATTGGGAAGAATTCTTTAAATTTTTCTCGGAGAACGGGTTCCCCGAAGCCATTTTGAAGGAATCGTTGTCGAGGCATCCGGGTGTACTCTACAGTCCCAGCCGCATGCCGGAAATAACGCCGGTTAAAGACGGGCAGAAGATTGAGGTAGGGGAATTCCAGCTTACATGTATAGAAACTCCCGGCCATTCGCCTGGACATATGTGTCTTTATGATGAGAATAAAAAAATACTATTCTCCGGTGACCATATACTATTTGATATAACACCTAATATTTCCTGCTGGCCCGAAATGGATGATGCTTTGCGCTCATACCTGTCGAGCCTGGATAAAGTTTCCGGGCTTGAAGTGTCCAATGTTTATCCTGCGCATAGAAGCGCCTTGCCCGGCCTTAAATCGAGGGTTGACGAATTGAAAAATCACCACAGGCACAGGCTGGATGAGGTGTTGGCTGCACTGGAAGATGGGGATATGACGGCCTACGAGGTCGCTCCCTACATAACATGGAAAATTGAGTACACTAATTGGAAAGACTTCCCTGTTGCTCAACAGTTCTTTGCAGTAGGGGAGACGCTGGCCCATCTTCATTATCTGGAAAACGAAGGCAGCATTAAGAGCTATAAAGAAGATGGCCAGGTGTATTTTGGGTTGGCTGAGTAGGCTTGATCGTTTGGGCACATGTAAGCTATCATGTCCACACAAAAAATATTAAAAAGATAGGGTAAAAATGTCTAGAGTACGTTACGGGTCAGGTGAAGGGGAGCTAACCCCCATAATTGTTCTAATACTTGTCAATTTCTTGGTATACCTTGGTGTAAACATAGCCTATCGCTTTATGAGTATTGATGTTCGTAGTGTACTTCATTATTTAGCTTTACCGGGGACGTATTTCTTCCAGAAGCCCGAGGCTTTTCTCAGCGTTCCCTGGACCATATTTACTTACATGTTTACACACTCGGATTTTTGGCACATATTAGCCAATATGATCACCTTATATTTTTACGGCAGCTTCCTTAATCGTATAACAGGGGTAAAAACATTCCTCAGCATATATTTCATAGGTGGTTTAGTTGCTGGCCTATTTATACTGCTTTTATCCTCGTCCTCTGATAGCACTATCGGAGCTTCAGGTGCTATCTTTGCGCTGGGCGGTGCATTGGCAGTGCTGACACCAAAGTTAAAAGTATTCATATTCCCTATCCCTGTTCCCATGCCCTTATGGGTGGCAATATTAATAGGCTTCCTTATACTGGCCATTATTCCAGGTGTATCGTGGCAGGGTCATCTGGGTGGTTTATTGACAGGTCTGGCGGCAGGCTGGTTTTTACGCAAGCGTATTCGCGTAATATATTGATTGATAATTTTATGGGTGGGGGGGGGTGATAGATGCATGATTTCCTGGTTTGGGTTTACATTTTCAATGCAGTCCTGTTGATTGTTCACGAGATAGATTCTGCGTACTGGCAGGAATGGAAGCTATTCAGGCTGCCGGGTGGACTGACATTGTTTTTATGTCTGCACATACCGTTGGCTTTCGTCGTTCTTTACGGGCTTCTGTTAGTTTATCAGAACGTTTTTGCCGGCCTAATAATTTCCCTGATACTCGGTCTCGCCGGTGTTTTTGCCTTCTCAATACATACAGTATTTATCTGGCGCGGGCATACAGAATTTAAGGTCCCGGTCTCAGTGGCCATCCTGATTTTGACCCTGGTTTTCTCTCTTATTCAGCTGGCTGCTACGGCCTACCTGTTGTTCACCCGGTAGCCAAAGCCAACGTCCGGAAAAATCAAAGGTATTCCATGCAGGTTAAGCATCCTATTGCCAGAATACTCCACGTTTTTCGAAATCTTCCATCGGATGCACCTCCCCCTTTTAGTTGGCTATTCAGGATTTGATTAAAGGGACGTAGTCTCAGCGCTTTTCTCTTCCCGCTGTTTCTTCTGTTCCTGCTGCAAGTAT
Source organism: Dehalococcoidia bacterium (assembly GCA_050014895.1). Taxonomy (GTDB): domain Bacteria; phylum Chloroflexota; class Dehalococcoidia; order GIF9; family UBA5629; genus JAFGLP01. The sequence goes on along the minus strand of JBEKCL010000056.1, from coordinate 12,342 downwards.
TCTATGGCAAACTCGCTGAATTTTATAACCCTTCCGTTCCTGACGCGCGCCTCGGGTTGATCGATGTAAAGATTGAACATCTCATCCAGGTCGACATCTACGCACAGATCCAGCACAACCTTTTTCCCCCACTCAAACCCTTCCCTGAACTGGTTTTTGTCATGATACGCGGGTTGGTGAATGTCGGTAAACAGGATTTTTACTTTTCTCATAGTAGAGTACTTATTAATTATAATCCAATACTCAGGTCAGGGGTATGGTTGTTCCGGTAGCTATTGCAATCAGCTTGTCTTCCTGGTTAGTGACCTTTATTTCAGATATGCAAACGCGCTTGCCCTTTTTAAGCACACGGCATTCAGCGATGAGCTTATCTTTTACTCCCGCCGCTGCAATGAAATGTATATTGAATTGGGAAGCTACATTAGGAGTGACTACGGAGTTTGTAGCATACGCGAAGGCTTGGTCGGCTACTGCTGAAATAATGCCACCGAAGACCATGCCATTGAAATTGATGTATTCAGGTTTCATTTCCATTGATACCCTGGCGTAGCCGGTCGAAAGTTCGATCAGCTTCATTCCCAGGAAGGAGGCGATTTGCTCGTTCTTGCCGAGTTCTTTTAGCCGTTCAATTTCGCTGTCCACGGCACCTATTATAGTGTATGCAGAAAACTGTGTCCTGTGCTATCATAGAAACCAATTCTTTTGACGTATTCTGTTTCCAAGATCATTTGATAATGAGTGTAAAACACCTGAGAAGTATCTGCCTCGCCTGTTCGCTGGTGGCGGTCTCCAGTTTCCTGGTACCCGGGGCCCCGGTTAATCCTTCACAGGTAAATGCACAGGCAGGTATCATGAGGTGGGAAACCGTAGATACTCCAAACTCCGATCCGGGGAAGAATGACGTCCTTAACCCTTACATCGGCGGCAATTTTACGGGCAGTGAGATTCGAGACCTTTCAATAGGCAATAACGGGACTACTATTATCTCCGCTGTGACGGTTGATCAAAGGTATATCGATTCTACAAAACCCGGAGCGCCGCTCGGGATACTGATGTATAGTAATACGGGCGGCATTTCGTGGTCTACTTCCGCTTATCTGCATCTTATATCCAGCAATGGTTGGAATTCCTTGAACCAGGTCTACAATGTCCTGATTGCTCCAGGTGATCCTAAATTATGGGCGGTGACTGCGGGTACCGTTGGTAATGGCCCCACTGAGTTCTGGGTAAGTAAGGATGGTGGGGCTACTTGGAACAGCACTCAATCACCTCAGTTGGCGGCTGGTGAAGCAATCAGTGCAATCGACATCTCCTTAGATTATGGGACAGGACGCGACCTTATGATGGTCACCCGTTTCGGGTTAGGCAGCGGCATCGGGCGGATCTTTATTACGAATATGGCGGGTTTTAGTACCTGGATACAACAAGCCAATCCTGCGACAGGCCTGATGGACTTTTTCTCCGCGAAATTTTCGCCCACCTATAACGGTGACCAGGCGTATGTGTTAATACTGGCAAGTGCATCAGGTACTTTCTATAATATCGGCCTGAGAGATCTTAATTACAATAGCACTCCTGCCTGGGTCTATCCGGGTGCCGGTATCGAGGTGAAATCCTCGTCGGCCGTACCTTCCCTAACGAATGCGCAGCTTGCCGTGTCGGACCTGTCTCTGCCCTCGGACTTTTCTGGTCAATCGGCTGGCCTGAGGCGCGCTTTTGTCAGCCTTTATTCTCCGGGAACAAGTGCAGCGATAGTCTATCAGACCGGCATCTTCAGGATCGACGATTCAGTCGTTACAACGCTGTTGCCCACTACCCCGGGTCAGCAGGTCTATAGCATAGCTTTCTTCGGAACTTATTCACAGGGCAAGCTGGTGGTCGGTCTGGTCAACGGCTCACCCTGCAATGCAGCAGTGCCTACTATCTACATGGATACGCCCTGCACTTGCGCTGGTTCGTGCAGCATGATTTCGCTTAAACCTCCGACGGGCTCTGCCAACCAGGGCAATTGCGGCAGCGACAACATTACAGTATGCAGCGACAACCTTACGGGGATCGGCGCCGCCCTGGTCAGTTGGAATCCTGACGGGTCTCTAGCTTATGCGGCGACCGGCTCAGGCGTGATCGCCGCAGACAATGTTACAAGATGGTGGAATTCCGCAACTCTTCCTGCTCCCTGGATTTCAACTCTCATACCCAATGATGAGTCCGCTCTTTCTATTAGCCGCAATAACGGGGACACATGGAACCAGCTTGCGCTGATAGATACGGCCATAGATTGGTTTAACGATGTGGCGGTATCGGCTGATTGCACTACGGTTTATGTGGCATCGGTCCACAGGAATCTAGGTGTCGGCTGCAACGAGTTCGACAGCATATGGCGTTCCACGATCAATCCTTCTGTAGCAGCACCGCTTCCGGCACTTACGCCAATTGGTACTTATTGGGAGAGGGTCTTCATCCATGCAACTTCCCCGTGCTGCAGGGTCCCTCAAACTGATTTGCCAATATTGAGGACAGTGCCCTCCTGTACCGATTCACAGGATGGGGGTGTTGTAGCCTGGGCGGCGCAGTACACGCCGGCGCAGGCGTGGTCTCCCGACTACGGCGACTACTGGTCGGTAATTCCGAGTCAGACGTTGATCCAGGATTTCACCTTTGACTCCAGCAGGGTAATGTATGACCTTGGTATTGACGGCGCAGTTCAGAGGTTGGTATATACAGGCACTGCCTGGTCTAATACAATACCTGCCACGTTAACGGGGATGATAGGTCACACAATTGCGGCCAGGAATGGCAAGGTGTTAGTGGGAGCTGCGCTTTCCAACGTTCAGGGCGCTTCAGTCGGTTACTCTACGGACAGTGGCAAGAACTGGTTCATATACAGGGACCGCTTGCCTATAGGCGGCGACGTTCACGTGACCTTCGACGTTGATTACGATAATAATCATTTCATATATGCTGCAGTGGATGACAACGATACGGACGGCACGGTGTACAGGAACACGGCGCCTTTATTCACAAAATGGACTGACAATGATCTGATGGACAGCTCAAACGGAGCAACAGGGCCTGATTGGTTTAACGACGGTTATGACACGGCGCATGGTGATCCTCCTCATAGACGCGCTTATTATGGCATTGTAATGGCGTGGACGGGGAATTCCCAGCCTGCCCTGTATGCTGTGCATGATAATGTCACGACATCATTGGCCAGTGCACCCGGTGCTTTACCTTCGGACAGCGGTGTATGCCGGACGCTTGAACCGAGGAACGGGATACCAAAGCCCGGCGTATATTGGGACTGTCTTGACGTGTACATGCCGCCCACACAAAATGATGTCCATTTTACGCTTGAGCCAAGTTCCCTCAAGGCCTGTGGCTGTTGCTCTGTCAATACTAATACCACTTTGTGGGCAATAGATAATCAATCGGGTCTTACCATTAATTATAATGCGCTATTAGGTGCTTCCAGTCTTGCAGACATAACAAAAGCCATTGACTTAAAAGGAAGATATCTGCAAAGCCCCGGGTATAATCCTCCGCTTGGGCGTGGCATGCTGTGGACTTATACTGATTGTCTTGCCAAGAAGGGTCCGGTACTGCGTAAACCGGCTGATAAGGCTTTGGTCGGAGCCGATCCGGTAACCGGCCGCAATCAGCAGATCGATCTGTCATGGGAGCAACTCTGCCTCAGCAGCGCTTATCAGCTTCAGGTTGCCAAAGACAAGAATTTTAGTCTGCGGATTAACCCGGAAATATCCAATGCCAGCCACGTTGGTGCTGTTACAGGGTCGATAATCCTCAGAATGGACTCAGTAAATATGACCAGCCCGGCTGCCTGGTTGTCCCCCGCTTCACTGCCTGAGGCCGGGGCGTTATATTATTGGAGGGTCCGGTCATACCAGTCTGCAACCGGGCAGATTGCCGTCAGCCCATGGTCGGAGACACGGGGTTTCACTGTAAAACCCGGGTTTATAGTCAATTCACCTTACCTGGGAGTCCAGCTCCTGGCTCCCGATAATGGATGCGTAGGTTGCCGGGTCAAACCCGCCTCTTTCTCATGGTCACCCTGGAAAGAAGCAACAAAGTACACATTCCAGCTTGCAAAGGATCCCGAGTTCGCTCAGATAATCAAGCAGGCTGATACTTCATCAACCGGATATGAATACGCAGGTACATTAGACTACGACACAAATTATTTCTGGCGGGTAAAAGCTATCGAGATAAACGGGCAGCCCATTCCAAGCGATTGGAGCGCCGCTTTCAGCTTTAAGACTGAATCAGCTCCTGCTCCGGAAAAGGTACCCCAGGGTGAACCTCCGATACCTACCTGGGTCTGGATGGTAATCGGAATCGGCTTTATACTGGCTGCTATTGTCATTTTGCTGATACTGCGCACCCGCAACCAAATTTAGCCCTAACACCAGTAGTTGGCTTTACCTATCGCAAACAGTTTATATTTCCGGAGTTATTGCTTCTGTGAGAATTTCAACTGAATGTTATGACTGCCTGCAAAAGCTGGCGGTGCAGGCTTCGAACAATGGCACCCAAGACCAGCATTTGCGGGACGAGGCGAGGAAAAAGGCCGAAGAATTATTGCATGAAAAGCTAAAGCCAGGTTCAATATCGATTGTGGTGGCTTCAGCCATGCACGATGTTATCAGAAAAGTGACAGGAAATCCTGATCCCTACCGCCTGACCAAGGATATCGAAATTGAAGAATCCCGCATATTGTTCGATCTGATTAAGGGCAGTTATCATGAGGATTTTCAGGATTATCTGAAACTGGCCGCTCTGGGCAATGCCATTGATTTTTTCAAGCCGATAGAAGATGTTAAAAAAGAGATCATGGAAAATAAACTGAGTTTTATTATCGATGATTCTGCTCTGCTGGAAGGCAGGGTGAAAAAGTCCGGGTTTATTCTTTACCTGGCGGATAATGCAGGGGAGGTCTTCTTCGATATTCCATTGTTGGGCCTGATGAGGAAATCTGCCAGGGTTGTCTACGTGGTCAAGGAATCACCGGTGCAAAACGACGTTACGGTCGAGGAAATCCGCCGGGCGGGACTGGAGAAACAGGTTGGTGAGATAATGACCACGGGAACGGCCACCCCGGGTATAGACTTTTCACAGGCGTCGGATAGTTTTAAGAAGGCTTTTCAAACGGCAGATTTTGTCTTCGCCAAGGGCATGGGTTATTATGAAACATTAGAAGAGTTGCCGGCCGAAGGCAGAATATTTTTCTGCCTAAAAGCCAAGTGCGGACCGGTGGCGGAATCACTGAAAGTCCCTTTGGATAGCTACGTAGCACAACTGCATTGATTGGAGACGGATTAAGAGCATGGCATATGAAAGGCCTGAAATAATAAGACCGCCCAGTGAGCATGACAGCTATTACCTGCCGTTGACTTCCGGTTGCTCCAATAACTCCTGCACCTTTTGCGCCTTCTCTTTTACTAACCTGGGTGTAAGGGACTTGCAGGACGTGAAACAGGAAATTGACGCCATGTACCTTTATATGAATAACCATATCATGGTGCCTGGCCAGCCGGATATAGTCTATATGATCCTGAGGCGCTGGAATGGTAAAAAACTGTTCCTCCAGGATGGCGATGCCCTAGTCTACCCATATCCGAAATTGGTGGAGACGCTTCAGTACCTGGGACAAAAATTCCCGTATATTGAACGTATTGCCAGCTACGCTACGCCGCAGGATATCCTGAGACGCAGTGTTGATGAATTGAAAGCTTTGAAGGACCTTAAACTGGGCATACTCTACATGGGAGTCGAAAGCGGCGACGATGAGGTTTTGCAGGGGATACGCAAAGGAGCCACACACGACCAGATGGTGGAGGCCGCCAAAAAGGTAAAGGAATCGGGAATACTGCTGTCAGTGACTGTGCTGCTTGGGCTTGGTGGTATCAAAGAAAGCCAGCAGCACGCAATGGAAACTGCCAGGATTTTGACCCGGATAGACCCGGAATATGCGGGTGCCCTTACTCTTACGCTGATTCCCGGGACACCGCTCTACCAGTCATACGAAAGGGGAGATTTTAACCTCATCACTCCGTTCACGTCGCTTCAGGAGTTGAAGACCATTGTTGAGAACTCTGATTTTTCGAACTGCTTCTTTAGCTCGATGCATGCTTCGAATTATTATGCAATAAGGGGAACTATGCCGCGTGACAAGGGGAAAATAATCAAGCAGTTGGAAAATATCCTTGCCAGCAAAAACCCTGCACTTCTAAGGCCCGAATTCCTGCGAGGTCTTTAAAACTTATATCGGGCCTCTTAATACCGTAAAACCTAGTTGAGGTCCATTACACCTGAAATTGCGGGGGGGCATGTCCTTTGGATTGTGACAGTAGCACCGACAGCCGGTTTCACTTCTACGCTGAATTTCGAGTTAATTGTTATGTTGTCTGAGAGGGTATTGCTGCCGCCCAGGTCGGTGGTATCTATCGTGATCTCGCACTGGTTGCCGGGTTTGAGCATGCTGCCGCTGGCATCGCCCGAGAATTTTGTGGACCATTTCACATTATTTACATAAGAGCCTGCTGTCGTCAGGCTGATAACACATTTATTCGTTGCATTGGAGGTTCCGTCGCAGGCGGTCAGGTCGATTGGATTGCCGGATGGAGTGGATACAACTGTGAAGATAATTTTATTCACATTCTGGTTGTCCGCGCTTTTGGCGATGACGGATCCTGAAACCTTTAGGTTGCTGCTGGCTTCCTGGAGACCGGCGTAAATCGTGGATTTACCCTGCTCTGCGGAAAACAGGCCGGCGCTCAACACTGCATACCCGAAAACGGCTGCCACAGTTACGAATGCGATCAAGATAATTGCTGTTTCCAGCCCGGTCATACCTTTTTGATCTTTAAGCAATTTAGAAATAATTTTCATCGGTACCTCATCCGTTTTTAAAGAATACCAAATTTTATTATGTATACTGCGCGGATGTAAGGACCGGAAGGTGTCATGTCAATGACCCATTAGTACCATTTTTGTAGGGTAAAATAGTAACATGCGGAACGTAAATGGCGTTTTTCGACGGTGAAAGTGAAACCCGCGTCAACAAGGCCCCGCCGGCGGGCTGCCGGCCGTTAATCGGGCCTCAATTTAAGAGGGCTTGATCCTGCGCATTTCCCAGATCGTGCCGGTGTGGTCCGGGCAGTGGATCCTGTAAACAGAGCGGTCCTGGTCGTTCCAGGAAGGATAACCAAGTACTACCCGCCAGGTATACAGGTCAAGTACGTGCAACAGGGCGCCACATACGCCTGAGGGCTTTTTGTAGGGCGTGTCATAGTAAAAAACATCGCCTAAATTGTGTTTGCACTCGCCGATTTTCTCCACCATGAGGATCTCGATTCTATAAAGGTTGTCCCAAACCGCCCGGTAGTCAGCGTCCGACAGGTTATGAAGATCGATGTTAAGGCTGGGTCTATTCTGTGCATCCATTTTCATTGGTACCTGCCTCCTATTTCACTGATCTTGCGGCCCTTTCCTGAAGATATTTCAGAAGTATAGGGCGTCAGATCATTTCAGGAATGGCCATCAGAGATTTAATAACCGTGCAATCGCAGGTTTTGCATTTACCATCGCGATCGAGCAGCACGGGCTTCATTCCCACGCCCCTGGATCCCAGAATATCCTGTTCATATTGGTCGCCTACAAAAATAGCTTCGGCGGGATTGCAGCCTGCCTTTTGCAGGGCGAGCTGAAATATCTCGGGACGCGGCTTATCAAATCCTACTTCAAAAGACGTGACCTTAAAATCCAGGTAAGGATCGAGACCCAATTCCGTACAATAAGAATCGATCTCCTGTCCGATATTGGATATGACGCCGACCTTGAGGTTCTTGTCCTTGACCGCCTTTAGCGCAGGCAGCGAGTCGTTGTAAGTCACAAATTTGAAACCTATTGAGAAGGCTTTGGCCAGTATTTGCAGGGCCTGTTCCGCAGTTGCCGGCGGATTGGCTCCTTTAAGTATGCCCAAAGCATACTGCGTATAGACAGCGTATTTTTCTTTTTCTTCACGGGTCCGGATAGGCGATTTGAAGTTTTCTAAGCGCCAGTAGGAATCGGCTTCGGGGAGTGCCTCTTCAATAGACTGAGGCGTTACCTTCACTCCAAAATCAGCGGCGACCCTGGCATAGAATAAATCGCGCGGCGGATCGAAATAGGCAAGGGTATTAAAGAAATCGAAACATATTGCTTTGATCATAGTAATCTTAAATTATCGTTTTAGTCGGGCGAAAAAGCAATTTCAACGGGCTTTGACGGGTCAGCCTGCTGCATCTGCCTTGCGGCGTATACCCCATTTCAATTTGGCGTAAAGCATGAATGAAGCCAGCACCAGCGTTATGGAGTTCCACATTATCATGGCAAAAAGTCCGAATAGTATACCGTAGACCAGCCAGCAGACCGTGCTGCTTATCCAGAGATAAACGAACGGCAGGCTTATCTCGTAAGCAGTCTTATAACGAAACAGCCGCGCAATTTGAGGTATTATTCCAACATTGCCAAGGAGACCGCCGAATATTCCTAATATCTCCTGCCAGTTCATATGAGTAGCCTCCGCAAGTAAAATAGATGTCCAATTATATCATTTCAAGTTGCTCATTCATGATAATTGCATTATCTGTGTGGAGAGTGAAGTTAATAGGTGCTTCAAATCAGGATAATATGGCATAAATGGGTCTTGACATGTCGGTGTCTGTTGCTTAATATACACGGAATAAGATGAAGTTGACGGTTGTTGATGCGTTGAGCCTTGGCGATGCCTGGTACCAGTGCCTGCAGAAGGCGCTTTTCGAGGGCCGGGAGTATGTAATCCAGCAGGGCAGTTTTGAGGGAGTGCGCCGCAAGGAGATTGAACTTGTAGCCATCAATATCAGCAAGCCTGGTATCCGTCCCCTCAGTCCTGATGTGCCGACAGGCGTTCCGATGCCCACCACGGACGAGAATATCGAGGAATATATGTCGTATCTCATGACCGCCGAAAAACAGGAGAATGAGGAGTATACCTACGGCGAGTACCTGACTCCGCAGATCGAAGAGATAATTCGCCGCTATAAGAAAGGATACGATACCAACCAGATGTGCATGTGTGTTGGCAGCAAGGACAGCATTTACCAGGTTGATCCTCCCTGTCTGCGCCTGGTGGATACGCGTGTCCAGGACGGCGCTTTGCACTTTATGCTTTATTTCCGCAGTTGGGACCTGTGGGGAGGCCTGCCCACCAACCTGGGCGGTTTACAGACATTGAAAGAGTATATGGCAAGTGAGATTGGTGTTGAGGATGGGGAGATACACGCCTTCAGCAAAGGCCTTCATCTTTATGAACATGCCTGGGACCTTGCGAAGATGGTCTTGCGTTTACCGGTCGAATAAATAATTCTTATCCAAAATTAGGTATGCCAGGGGGCAGAGCTGAGGCAGTACAAAGATGGCATGTCATGAATACCCAACAGATTTGCGACATAGAATTGACTATGTTAATCAATTGAATTCCCAATTGATTCAACGCGTTAATTATTTCCTTGTTGGGATTGCCTTTCTTGTCACAGCTTTCGTGGCGTTGGTGACATCACAAAGCTTTCATAACAATCCCTATTTTATCTCGTTGGCTGTGCTTATAAGTGGTACTGGATGTCTTCTTTCGCTTATTTTTACAGTTATGAATTACAACGATTCAAAACGTTATAAACGGTTTGCCGACAAGCTGTATGACCTTCCTGTTGATAACTATCTGACCTGGGTAAAGGAATTGTGGAACAAGAAAGATGAGGGCAAAGAACAGGATACTGAATTGCATGTTCCGCATGTTTTTCTTGTTCCCTTGATGTTTACGATATTCTGGCTACTTGTAACGAGCGGAATAAGTTATTATGTTGGATACGACTGCAATTCTCGTAGCGGGTGTTTTCGAGGTATATTGCTACTAGTATGTGGCTTAATAATGGTTTCTACGGCCGCTACTATCGTTACTATTGCCTTTCAAAACACATACCAAGTAAAGCTACGTTGTTGGATGATATCTATTATTATCGTGTTCATTTTTATTTTTGTAGCGTATTTAATAACTTACATTTGTGCTATTAACTGCATAGCGAAGACATTTTATTGATGAGCCTATGTCTAACAGATTAACTTATTACCATTCCTTTATAATATCCCTGGAATTCTTGACCAGGCAGATTCTTTTCATTATCTTTAGCGCCAATTCGTGCATTTCTTTGTCGGGCGACGAAACACAATCTTCAACTATTATCGTGTAGAAGCCCCTGTTGGCGGCATCTCGTGCGCTCGAGTCGATGCCGATTTCCGTTGATATTCCTGTGAACAGGAGTGTCTCTATTCCGCGGTTTCTCATTATGTACTCGAATTGCGTGCCGATGAATATGCTCGCAGTATGTTTATTTAGGACTATATCGTTTTGGACGGGTCTCACATTGGCATGGATTTCAGATTCAGGGTTTCCCGGCTGCATGAACGGAGGCAGTTTATCCGGCTCATCCACGCCGAATCTTTTCATGGACATGTACAGCCTCCAGGGAGATTCATACTGGATGGGCAGGGGAGTGATTTTCGTATAGACAACCGGGATTTCATTTTTTCGTGCAGCCTCGATAAGCGACATCGTGTTTATTAGGAATTCTTCTTTATTAAAGATGGCGTTAACCAGGGCATTTTGAACATCCCATACTATAAGCGCCGTGTGCTCCGGAGCTGTAATTTCGTGTAACTCCCTGTATATAATATGTTTGCCCGATCCGTTCATCATCTCCTCCTTCAACTGCGTCTATAGATATGCGGCTTATCGTTTTTACCTTGATAGGCTAATTATAAACTTGTATATCAATTGAGGCCACATCTCGACACCCTTTACCGGGTAGTGGGTCAGTTTGGACTTAATGTTGCGAAAATAAAAATGTAAAAGTTCGTATAATTGAATAGTAAAAAGTGGTAATAAAGTACCCTTAAATATTGACAAAATAGCATATATTATTATAATAATAACATAGCATAAAAAAATTAAGGAAGATTATTATGACCGGCCAAGTTGTTAAATTAACCATAAGTTTACCGCGTGAATTATTATCAATAACCGATGAAATTGCGGCTGAAAAAAAGATTAGTAGAAGTAAAGTAGTTTACATGTGTTTGCGTGATTTAGCCGACCAGAGATTGCAACTAAAAATGGCTGAAGGTTATAAGATGCTAGCTGAAGACAATTTAAAATTTGCTAATCAAGCAATAAACATTGCCCGTGAAATATTAGCTGATTAGGGATATAACTTTATGTCCATTGGCTGTAAACGAGGAGAAATTTATTTAGTTAATTTTGATCCTGCTAGAGGTAGTGAGCAGGCTGGCATCAGGCCAGCTGTAATTATTCAAAACGATATAGGAAATACATTTAGTCCGACTACTATTATTGCAATATGTAGTACTGCTAGCACTAAGCCCTTTCCGTTTATTGTAAAAATTATGGCCAAAGAGAGTGGATTAGACAGAGATTCTGCAGTAAATTTAGCTCAAATTCTAACTATTGACAAAAGTAGATTAGATAAAAAAATCGGTCAACTATCGCCGAATAAAATAATTGAGATGAACAATGCTATTATAAATAGCCTTGGACTTCGATGAAGAAAAAGAAATGAACTCCAAAAGCTTGGGACTTGGAACAAATTGTTGGCTTACTTAATTCAAATTGACGCACCACCTTTCACCGTATCCGCAATATGAAGTTGTGACCCTGATAGCAACTTGTTAAGTTCCTTATCCGTAATATCAAGGTTTTACCAGTTGATTGACCGTTCGGACGATGTCAGTGCCCACATTCCTGGCTTCTTCCAGTGCGGATGAGTTGACACCTCCTCCCACACCCTGCAGCACATCACCTTTTTCCATGCCGTAGCCAATGGCGCCCCTGACGGGAATCATACCGTGGGCCATGAAAAAGCCGTACAGCAGGTTGCGTGTTTGTCCTGCCCCCACCCGCCTGACAGCCAGAAGCGGAGCAGCTACTTTTCCTTTCATCTTTTGCCGCCAGAGAAAGGCAAAAGTCCTATCCATGACTGCCTTGCATTGAGCACTGACGCTGCCGAAATATACAGGGGAACCGAAGATGATACCGTCTGCTGTTTCCATCTTCTGGTATATAGCCTGCATATCATCTTTAATGAGACAGGCGCCCGTCTTGCGGCAACCGTTGCATCCGTCACACGGCGCTATATTCTTGCCGGCCACAGAAACCAGGTCGGTCTCGGCACCCGCTTCTCCCGCAGACGTGAGGGCTTCTTTCATCATGATTTCCGTATTGCCTCCCTT
>JBEKCL010000055.1:0-17122 GCA_050014895.1 Dehalococcoidia bacterium | reverse complement strand
GAGCCGATCTGCTCGAAAAAGTTCTGCAGGGCATTGGCCGTGCTGCGCACTTCGGGCAGGGTCATATCGTAAATAGTGGTAACTACGTTGGGTGAAGCAAACGGCATGAATATACAGGTAAAGGCCAGCAGAATGCCGAAGGGCAACTGCTGGCTGTTGGGCAGGTTGATGGCAAATATAAGGATGACCATGGCGATGATGACGCCTGCTGCGCTGACATAGAGACGGCCCCGTTGATTGCGCTTGAAGAAATAGTCTCCAAGGATGCCGCCGACGGGATAGCCTGCAGCCAGCACCAGCACGGCAACCACCATGGTTATGAGCACGGTGGTGGAGTCGTAACCCCTACCCGTTTCAAGGTAACGGAAGAACCAGAAGGTCAATACCTGCCAGGGGAAAACGCCGGTGAAACAATTGAGAAAAAGAAAGAGCAGGGACTTTTTCTTGAAAAGACCAAGGGCTGTGTTCCAGTTGAATTTATATTCCCCTTTCTGCTCGATACCCTGCAGTTCAGGCTCGGTACTGCCCCTCTGAGGTTCCTTGATGCCAAAGAAGATGACGATGGCAAGGACGAAACCCACAGCGCCCGTTATATAGAAAATGCCACGCCAGCCGACTATACCTCCTACCAGCATCGCCAGCACCATACCAACCAGGTAGCCGAGGGGCTGGGCAATCTGCAGGAAACCCATGATCTTGCCGCGTTCCTTGGGTTCAAAATAATCATTGATAACGTTGTAAAGACCGGGATAACTGGAATCGGCGACGCCGGTTGAAGAGCGTGTTACAACGAACATAGGAAAAGTCTTTACTGCCGCACTCAGCCAGGTTGTCGCGCCCCAGATCAATGCGGCCAGCGCCAGCAGTTTTGTGCGGGCAAAACGGTCATACAGGTAACCCCAGACCGGGTAGAGAATAGCACCGACGATTAAAGCGCCGGAAAAGACCAATCCCATCTCGGCTTCATTAATTTTAAACTCATTCATAATAGGAGTGGTCAGCGGACCGATAACCAGCCTTTCGGCCTGCTGAAAGAGCATGAAAGCGAAGAATGTGCCGAATACGAACCAGGGATATCTTGATTTATTCACCAGTCTAAACCTCCTATTCCCACTGTATTTTGATCTCTGCCCGGCCGTGGAATTTCAAATCAAGCCTGTAGATATCATCATTTTCAAGTGAAAAAGCTATAGGAGCGTTATTGCAGGTTGCCTGTATAATTTTGCCAAGCAATTCTAACCATATCGATCCTTCGGCATTTCTGCCCAGATCTATAGTATTAAACTGAAGCGACTTATCTTCAATCTGCCATGTTTCAATTTCGAGACCCTGCGTGATGTGGAGCGTGTCGCCGATGAGCAGTGGTCCACTGCCGGCAGGGCATATGCGCAGCAAGGAGCAACCATGTGAGCGGACATTTTCCAGCAGAATATCGCCGCCGTCAATTTTCCTGTGCTTCTTTTGCCAGAAATCGAAAACGTGCAGTTTTTGCTCTCTAGTGAAGCCCAATAGTGCAGGGTTTAGCAACCGGTCTGCTGTGCGTTTACCCCAGTTGAATACAGCGGTATCATGCCACTGTCCACAAACATTCTTAAGGGGCAGGTCATATAGCTCGGCCATTTCATGTTCAAGCAGGTCCAATGGACGTCCGCCTTTGCTCAGCACCGGGGTAAGCAGGCTCACCCATTTCTGGCGTTCAACGGGTAAACGTGTGAGGTCATCGCTGTTTATCATAAGCCCGCCGCTCAATCCGATAAGGCTGACATTACTCATAACTTCATTGTCAGTCAGAGTAGTATCGTAATTGCGCACCATCAGACAGTCGGGATCATTCCACCACCAGCCGCGGTGAATAGTGCTGAGGTTAAGCGTATGGCGGACATTATTGCGCAGGGCGGCAATCGACATTTCCCCCTTGATGATAGGAGTGGCCCATTTCATGTTCCAGAGATAGGGGTTCCAGTTGGGAGCGGTATCGGGGCCGACGCGTATGGCATCGACCAGGCCGATGGCCGGTCCGAAGGGACAGCCGCAGCCAAGTAAAAAGGTATCTTTGCCGATGCCCTCTCTTACTGCTTCCATGCCTTTACGGAAAGCCTGGGCACGCGTCATTTTAGGATTTTGCCTGATACCGGGTAACCCACCAGAGTAAACGAAATCCGTTTTGACGAAGCCGTAACCCCATTCACCAGCAATGGTGTGAAGCAACGAGCGCACATGTTCCAGAACTTCCGGTTGGGTAAGGTCCAGCACATGGCCCCAGAAATCGTAGAAAAATCCGCTTACAAGAGGTTTGCCTTTATTATCTTTAACCATCCAATTGGGGTGATCCTGAGCGATTTTGGAGCGCGGGTCGACAACAAAGGGCGCCAGCCATAAACCGGATATATAGCCTTTGGCTTTAATGGCTTTGGATAGATGTGCCAGCCCATCCGGAAACTTGGCATTGCAGGTCGTCCAGTCACCCCAGGCCGACTGGTAGCCATCATCAAGTTGCACGATCTTGAAAGGTATCGTTTCCTTAATATTGTCGATCGTATTGAGGTTTTGTATAAAGAGGTCTGCTGTAATGTACTGGAAGAAGTGGTACCAGTGCGTCCACTGAGCCGGCAGGGGTGTGGCGGACACACCCGGTTTCATCTGCCTGGCAACGGCAGCGACATAATCGGAGGCAGGATCAGCAGAGGGCAGGTCAATAAACTGCAGGTAGCCCCATTCAGAGCAAAGTTCGTCACCCGGCTCCAACAAGATGCCATCGGCCGGAGCGGTCAACGTTAATTCAGAAGCCCCTGCTTTACAATTGGCGTGAAGCGTGCCGAACTGGTCTGCCGTGGAGACAAACCCGGCCAGTACTGCCGATTGCTGGTCTGTAAGAATACCCCATCCCTCGCCCCAGAATTCCCCCCTACGCCCGGCAATAGGTACGGCAGGATCGAACAGCATTTTACCGGTAAAAGGCTTCATGATGGGCAGGCTGTCAACATCATGCTGCGTGCCATGCCGCAGGCCGGTATAGACCCAGTCATGCCAGCCAACCTTTAAGAAGTCCAGAGGGCGGTGGTCGTTTTTAAATTCCACTATTCCCTTATCTGCAGCCCGCGCGTGAAGCAGGTTCAGGTCATGCAGGTTAATATTATTGCTGCTGCGATTAACGACTTTCAGCCGAAATAATATGAAAGGGCGGTTGTCGTACAGGTTCAAAAGGTAAGTGAGCTCAAGACCATCGGCACGTCCAGCACTGGTGAACTTGTATTGTTTGCCGGCGCCGTGAATATCGCTCAATGCTGCATCGCTGCAGGAAGTTTTCCCTCCCGAAAAATCTGCCAGGCGCTTTTTTCCCTGGTGATCGACGTAGACTGCCCGAATAAGCGCCCCGGATATGCGCGGTAAAGGTATTGCGCTGCGGGCAACTGAAAAAATGCCCCTATCAGGATCGAATAAGACTTTCCAATAACCGTTGCTCAGAGTTAGCGCATTGTCCTGTATCATGGCTTACCTCATCTTCTTCCGGGAATATTCAAATAGTATGCCGAAAATGGACTATGCCCGCTTTGTTGGAACGGCGCTGTAAATCAGAGGCTATAATATAGGAAATACTAATCATTGTAAATAGGGCAATTTGTCTATGAGGGGAAAACAAGATGAAGCTGGAATTGAGTGTAGAGGATAAGCAGGCAACAATAGCAGTGGATGGAGAATTGATAGGCAGGCTGCACTATCTGTTGCGAAGGGGAAACAGCTTTGAGGAGCCTGATGGTGTAATAAAAAGCGGGGACAACGTTATAAGTGTAGCGTTCAAAGACGGGGAAGTCAGGGATGAGATTGAGTACATGCAGGGATTAATCAGGGTCAGGAGGTCGTGGAAGATATTAAAGAAGGGCAGATGGCAGCTCATGTTCGATTACACACCTGCGCCGGTTTTAAGTGAATGGATAGTACCGGCAGTAATGTATGAGAAGAATAAGAGGGGGGAAGGCCGGTTTCCCAGAGGAGGATTAGAAAAAGGCTGGTCTTTCAGGGAGGACAGGATCCCTGTGCCATCCTGCTCTATTTTACATAATGATAAGGAATGGCAGGCGGTGTTTACAAGTCCAGCGGGGAGTGCAGGGGAGATATCAAGCATCAAGACGTTTATCAGCGACGGCAGTCCGAGGTTTGAGATCAGGATGCCGTATACAGAGGAACCGTTTACCTATACTGAGAAGGGAATCGTGCTTGGCGGGCTGACGGCTAAAACCGAGAAATATTTTGACGTACGCAAGGTCCCGTTTGAGTATTCAAGGACTTTCTATATAGCCAGCGGCAAATTCGCCCATGTCAGCGAAATATATGTTGGTCTGTGGACGAAGGCGATTGAAGAATTTGAAAAGGGAGATACCGAACTTACGAAAAGGGATTGGCCGGAGATCGCTTCATTAAAATTACAGCATCTGAAATACCTGCTGATCGATAATCCGGAAATAACGGCGATCAAACAGGGTAAAGGCAATGGCCTCTTCCAGTCTTTCTACGAATATACGTCAGGCTCATTTCTGAGCAAAAGCCTGGAAGCGGCGGTGATATTCGCCAGGGCTGCCCGTGAGAAGGGAAACAAGGAAATAGCTGAAAAGATTGGCGGGTTTTTCCTGAAAGGGGCGCTTCCCAACGGGCTGCACCGCGACTGCTATTCGTTGAAAAGCAGGGAATGGGGTGGGTATATGGGAGTAGGCACACCCGCAGAGTTGGCCAAAGGCGCTAATGCCCGCTGCAATGGCGAGGTGATGGTCAATTACCTGAGGCTTTACCGTCTGTTGAAAGAAGCGGGTAAAGAGAGGAGTGAATTTTTAAGTGTGGCTGAAAATAACGCTCTATTTTATATTCAGCACCAGCTTGAAGGCAAGGAGGAGGGCAGTTTCGGCAGGTGGTGGAATACGGACGGGAGTTCGTTGAATACATTGGGGACGAACGGCGCCTACATAATCAGCCTGCTGGTTGAGCTGGAGAAGGTTACAGGCAGGCGTGACGATATAGACACGGCGCTGAAGAAGGCCGGAAAATACTACGCCGCACTGATCGATAGCAATGGTTTCTATGCTGATACGCTGGACGCCGACTGCGTGGACAAGGAGTCGGGGTGCGCACTGCTGAGGGCCTTCCTCGACCTTTATGAGAGTTCGCACGATGAATTCTATTTGAAATATGCCAGGCTGGCAGCCGGATTCGTTTTAAGCTGGATGTTTACTTACAATGTGGCCTTTGATCATAAGAGCATGGCCGGGAAAAGGGGGTTCAGGACGCAGGGTATGACGGCTGTTTCGGTGGCCCACCATCACCTGGATTTCTACGGTCTATTCATTGCTTATGATTTCCTGAGGTTGTGGGAAGCAACCAAGGATGAGCTCTGGAGAGCGTGTGCGCAAAAAATGATCGATGCCTGCGGGCAGCTTATATCAAGCGAAAAAGACCTGCTGGGTAAAAGCAGGGACTTCACCGGCTGGCAGCCGGAGCAGGTCAACCAGACCAACTGGGACTACAAGCTCAGGTACCTGGGCACCAAGGGACGCTTTCACACCTGCGTGGCCTGGGTGGTGGTGCTCACGCTGGGCGCCATGCTGGACATCCGGGAAAGGTTCCCGGATGTCCTCAATTTCAAGCTTTAGGTGCGATGCCTTTTTTAGCTTCCATCTCAGCGATTTGCTTAAGTATCTCTTCGTAGCGTTTTTCGGTTATCGGGTAAAAATACAGTACTACTGCCGACAGGACGAAGATGACAGCTGTTATAGGGCCGAGGAAGAGACGGATACCGAGCTGGGCGCTAGCCGACTGCGGTATTAGATTTGCTACGTAGCCCATGGCCTCCAGTGTCAGACCCATGATAAAGGCTGCCAGCGCCTGGCCGATTTTGAGTCCCCATGTCCAGATGCCGAAAAAGGCGCCTTCCCTACGCTCGCCTGTCCTCAAGTAGTCATATTCTATGGAGTCGGCCACAATGGCATAAGGCATGGCATACAGGAAGCCCATACCGATACCCGTGAAAGCCATCACGCCCAGGCAGAAGGCTGCGCCCAGGATATGCCCCCATATAAACAGTATCATCACGCCGATCGCCATGATAATGAATCCGGCGCCGTAAACCAGTTTCTTACCGGTTTTCTTGCTCATGGCAACGCTGACGGGGATGAAGAGTATGGCAACGCCGATCAATATAAGCATAGCATAGGTAGTCATAGCTTCAGCGAGCAGGATATATTTAAAATAGTAGATTACTATGCCGCTGGCCACGGTGATTCCCAGTATATGCAGTATATAGGTCAAGAGGATAAGCAGGTAAGGTTTATTCTTGAAGACCTCGCCGTAAGTTTTCCAGAATCCCATGGATTGCGATGGTCTGATTTCAGTGGATTCCCTGACTGAAAAAACGGTAGTCAAGGTTGAAACAAGCAGTACTGCACCGAAGATGGTGCCCATTAGTACGAAGCCCAGATTTTTATCGGGGGCCATTGCGACGATGGGCAGCGCCAGTGCTGCACCCATCAGCGTGCCGATACCGGCAAAAGCGAATCGGTAACCGTTGAGCGATGTCCTTTCATTATAGTCGGTTGTAAGTTCGGGACCCAGTGAAGAATAGGGGATATTGACAGTGGAATATGCCGAGCAAAGGATAATGTAGACAATCATAGTGTAGATGAAGAGCACCGCCTGGCTGATGCCCGAGCCGATCACGAGGGAAGGGTTAGTAAACATAATTATCATGGCTATGAACAAGGGTATTGCGCCGCCCAGCATGAACGGCCTGCGCCTGCCCATTTTAGTTTTCGTCCTATCGGAGAGATACCCGATAATGGGATCATAGAAAGCGTCCCAGATGCGCCCAACCATGAGGGCTATGCCAGCCAGGGCGGCGGAAAGCCCCACGGTATCCGTCAGATAATTCATGAGCACAAATGCCGTCGCCGTGAAAAACAGGTTCCCGCCGAAATCGGCCACACCATAGCCGACCTTGGTGCCAACTGAAAGCTTCTTCTCTGCCATCTCAAACCTCTCTAATTTAAATTATGCCTGGCCAGCCCGGCCTCAATCTTTTTCAAATTCTTCAGTCCCTTTACTGCCAGCTCTTCACCGGTTTCAGCGAATTTTCTCCAGATGCAGCAAAGACGATTTAGCTCGGTGAACCCAGGATCGAATGACTCGATACTCAGTGGGCCCGTGTAGCCTATTTTTTTCAAGGCGGTGAAGAATTCCTTCCAGGGAACAAGGCCCGTGCCCGGTATGCCCCGGTTATTCTCGCAAACATGTACATAGCCAAGGTAGTCTTTCCCGCAGGCTTCCACCGCCTCCTTAAAGCTCGTTTCCTCGCGGATCATGTGGAAAGTATCCAGGTGGACTTTAACGTTGCCAGTGCCAACCTCTTTGCAATACCTTACCGCGTCGTCGGCTATATTAAGGAAGTGCGATTCAAACCTGTTAAGTACTTCCATACCGAGGATAAGGTCACTCTGTTTCTTAGCATAGAGAGCGGCTTCCTTCATACACTCGACGGACCATTTCCATTCATCCTCCGTCCTGGGCTTACCTGACAGGTACCCCCAGGTAGCGTAGAACACACCACCCATTATCTTAGAGCCCAGTTCATTATTAATATCGACTACTTTTTTAATAGTCTCGACGCCTTTTTTTCTTATTTTGAGATCGGGCAGGATAATGTTGGCGTCATCAGAAAGTCCAAAGGTCGTCACTGCCTCGATACCCACTTCCTTTACCCTGGCCTTGACTGCTTTAGTGGGGAAGCGTTCGGGATGGGAGATATTGATATCGATCACATCAAATCCCAGTTTTTTTGCCTTGTCGATCAGCGGCAGGTCTTTCTCTGTGAACTCTTCAGTCCAGATAAGCGAGTCAACGCCGAACTTAAACATATGCATGGTCTCCCTGTTGCAATACTAGACTATTACGGTCTCGATGCCCAAGAACCGGCAGGCATCGTTGATGGACTGAGCGTAGTCGCCGTGAATCATGCTGGCGTGATGTGTGAACCCCTCATACACCAGCGTGTTGTAGAGCCTATTCAGGTCAGGTACTTTCACCCAACTCCATGAACCCCTGAGCACCTGATCGGATTTCTCGCTTTCTCCGTTGGTGATAAGCATCTTAAATTTACCGTCAATTTCGGTCAGGCGGGAAAGAGTTACGATACCCGGCTTAAGCTGGAACTCCGCCGTACCTACGGATGATTCGGCGCCAACTTGCTTACTAAGGATGCTGTGGCTGCGAAGGGCGATATTGCATCCCTTGCATGCCAGGGACGGCGGTGCATTGCCGCAGTGCCAGGCCAGAAAAACGTCCTCTTTTTTCTGGTGTTGTATGGTCCAGTCAATGAAGTGCGGAGGCATGGTATTCAAAGAAGCCAGGTACTGAATAAGCATGGTCAGTGCGCCGTAAATATCTACCTCGCAGGAGGTGATGATACCCTGGTCATTGAGACGTCCCAGCGCATAGCAGGCTGAGATGCCGTAAACTTCCTGTATGGCTGTCCAGCATTGCACGCCCATGGCTGAGAGGTTCTTCTCCTCAGCGAACTGTCTCAGGGCATATTGAAGCCCTGCTATATTGTTTACAGCCTTTGGTTTGAGAGCTGACAGGTCTGTCTCTTTCTTCATCTCCCGTACTATCTTCTGTAGTTCAGGATCGTTGTCTTTAAGCGTATTAAGGCGCTGCATAATATCGAGCAAAGAAGTTGGGACAACCCGCTGTTTGAACTGGCGGATCATGGCGTCTTCATTGCAAATACAGGTCTCGAACCGCTCGGGCCTGGGACCAATCAGGCCGATGCTGGCGCCAATAAATCCACCCACAATAGAGCACACCTGTACAAAGTTCAGCATGTTGTCCAGGAATATTTCCTCTTCAGGGAAAAGAATACCGGCGAACAGGAATGGAATTTTCCTGCGGCTAAGGCCGGAAGAAACTGAAAGCGTGCCGCAGAACGAGTCCGACCTGCGGGCGCCGTCCCTGGTGAATGGGCCTTCCTTGGTGCCAAAGAGCAATAAGGGTAGATCGTTAAATGCCTGGGCAACCGCCAGGGTGGAGACCTCGTCGCCGAAGGTCATAGTGCCGATCAGCAAACCGTCGATTTCCTTTTCTGAGAACAGCTGGATTACTTTTTCGGCATCGTTGTCGTCACGGACCAAACCTCTGGGGGTGAGCTTTTCGTCCGGCACAATAATTTCCAGCCGTGGGATTCGGGACAGGGCATCCAGACAACGCTTGCGCATCTTCACCGCCCACTCCTCGTCGAAAGGGTCCCGGTGTGCAGGGACAAAGCCAATCCTTATCTTTTCCATCTGGTCACCGCCTCGCAGTCACTAATAATCGATGCTCTAAGAAAGTCCGAGTGTTTGAAACATACTATAAGAGATACGTTGCAATGTCAACACGTATCAAAGCGTTTTGTTGATATGATAGAATACGTATAAGTTGTGACCATATTATTAGAGGGAGGTAGGAAACATGGCAGCGCTTATAATAATATTATTCGTTCTTGTAGCACTGGCAATTATCTATTTCGGGCTGGTTTTGGCGTTGCGGGACCACGATCTCAACCTGCACTTTGATTACAAGAAACTCAAAGACATCCCCTGGAAATTCGGAAAAAATTTCCTGTGGGGTTCAGCCACTGCCGCCTACCAGGTGGAAGGGTACTGCTTCAACACCAATTGGCACCAGTTTGAGTCCGCAGTGGATGCGCAGGGCAAACCGAAGATTGATGACGGGCAGAAAGCCGGAGCAGCTTGCGACGAGTGGAACCTTTACAAAGAGGACGTCCAGCTCATGAAGGACATATCACTCAATTCGTACCGCTTCTCGGTGGAATGGAGCAAGATCGAGCCGAAGCCCGGCGAGTTTGACGAGTCGGCGCTGGCCCATTACGAAAATGTTGTGGACGAGCTTCTGTCCAACGGTATTGAACCCATGGTAACGCTGCATCACTTCACCAATCCCCTCTGGTTCGAGGAGAAAGGGGGATGGGTACAGGATGAAGCTCCGCAGATTTTCGCCAGGTTTTCGGAAAGGGTCGCGCAGAGGCTGGGGTCCAAGGTCAAGCTATGGTGCACGCTAAACGAGCCTGCCATATATGCAGTGTTCGGGTATTTCACAGGGGAGTTCCCGCCGGCGGATATAGATGCTAAAAAAGCCGCAAGAGCTTACCGGAACATGCTGCTTGCGCATACCGCTTCTTATAAGGTGATCAAGAAAATACACCCTGAAGCGCAGGTCGGGCTGGTGGTACATATTGCGCTGTTCGATCCACCTAACAAGTGGAACCTGCTAGATATCCTCGTTGCCAGGATGCTCAGCAAGAATATGAACGAAGCACATTTAGATTACCTTACAAAAGGGAAATTCAATTTCCTGCTGCCCGGCGTGGTCAACGAGTCGTTCAAGGGTGGGGAGAAGGGTGCTTTCGACTACGTGGGGCTCAATTATTACACCAACCATTACCGGGTATTCAAACCTTTTGGTAAGGAACAGTTCGTTGAGACCACCAAGTCACCGCCGGACCAGTTGACGGATATGGGATGGGAAATTTACCCGGATGGCTTATACAGGGCGCTCAAGATGGTCAGGCGGTATACGGACAAACCAATCTACGTTACGGAGAACGGTATAGCCGATGCTGCCGATACCAAGAGGGCGAAATATATCGAGGACCATTTGCTGGTATTAAACAAGGCGATTACCGACGGGATGGATATCAGGGGCTATTATTACTGGAGCCTGCTGGATAACTTCGAGTGGGCGAAGGGATTCAACAAACGCTTCGGCCTCTACAAGGTCAATTATAATACCCAGAAAAGGACTCTGTATGAGGGCAGCAAGAAATATACGGAGATAATAAGGGAGAGTTGAAGATAAAGACTAATGGTGCGATAGAAGCAAAATAAGCTAAGGAAAATAAATGCCATTTAAAATTAGGTAAGTATCCCTTCTTGTCGTGTATACACACGCATGGTAAAATTATAGCATGTCTGAAGAGGAATCGGCAGAACAACTTAGTTTTCTCAAAGAAGCAATCCCTGAACCTATATTACCAAATCAAATCTCACACGATTCTGCGAAACGCAGGAAATCATCGGCCATGTCCATTGAGAAACTACTACGCAAACCCATCGCCGTATGGGCAATTCAGGGTATTTTTATGGCGGTGGACATCGTGATATTCTTAGTTCTCTCGCGTATATATGGAGTTGCATGTGCTGTATCAATATTCGCGGTATGTAGTTTATTGCTATGGCACACGTATAGACATGGCAAGTTTACATGGAAATGGATCACCTTATTAGTGGTTGTCTTCTGTCTTCCATTAATTGGTGGTGCAGTTGTGGTAAATACTCCTTTCGGCAAGAATATAGATATTGTTCACAAACCCAGATTAACCTTAGAGCACTCTGCATGCCAAATAACCACATCAGAAGATCAACCTAATAAGAAGACTAATTACACAATTAAATTTAGCCTTGATAATGTAGGAGATGAAACTGCATACAATATTAAGATGCAAGATTGTGTGCTTTGTGGTGGGGATATGACGAAATTAAGTTACAGCCCAGTTCGTGGATTTGATGCTGCTGGTCAATTGGAGCCGGGGGATAGTGCATACTGGCCATTAACTCTATATGCAACATATTCGATAAATGAAAAGGGGGAAAAGACATATCTATGTGGCAATCCTATCATCTTGTATATTAGAATCACCTGTACTGATGCAAACGGGAACGCATACATCCCCAAGGAAGATTGGAGTGCATTGAATACAAATCAACCTAACGAACTTGATTGGATTTCAACTGAACAACAACAACCTTACTGTCCAATTATTTAACAAATGCTTCAAACAGGTGCCTTAAAATGAGAAAGCGAAAAATAATCAAGCGTGACATAACAGAAGAGCAATTTCTTGCTCTTCTGTCTAAGACGATCAAATCTGATTCAACATCGTCAGAAACATCGGAGCCTCTTCAAGACGATGGTTGTAACGAAACTGATATTCATTCAGATATGACTGAAGATACTTCGGACTAACAGCATGATAAACGCCATTGATTCCACGCTTTACAAGGCTCCAATAACCTTCGATTGTATTGGTGCTGGCATTGCCATTGACGTAGATGCCCGCTCCATGATTGACGGTTTCGTGCTCATAACCAAGCCTGTCAACACAATCATAAACAGGGTATTCATCCGTATATACGATGGACTTCTTGGCAACGTTCTTGATAATCAGCGGCATAACCGTAGAACGTTTGGTATCAGTGACAACCTTACTCGTAACCTTACCATGCCTCTGAGCGATCCCGATCACTGCTGTTTTGCCTTCTGCACCACGTCCACGAGGCCCATGATGCGCTCCGCCAATATAGGTTTCGTCAACTTCGACTTCGGTCGTGAACAGGCCCGGATTTTCATCAAGAAGTGTGCGAATCTGTTTGAACATGCGCCATGCTGTTTTATAAGTAACACCAGTCCTGCGTTGCAATTCTTTAGCGGAATGGCCGGAGCGAGTGGTAGCCATCCAGAAGATAGCCTCAAACCAAACCTTGAGCGGAGTAGAGGACTTGCGAAAGATCGTCTTAGCAAGTGGGCTGACCTGATGTCCACAGTAATCGCACTCATAGACTGGCCTTTTGGCGAACTTGTGATGCTTGGTGACCTTCTTACAGACAGGACATTCAATACCATTCGGATATTGCTTGTTAAGAAGCCACTCAAGGCAAGCATCATTGTCAGGGAACAGTTTGTCAAAATGTTTCGCTGTATATTTAGCCTGTTTAGTTTTCATTTTCTTATCCCTCAACTTGAATCTAGTATAACACAGTTGGTACACGATGTCAAGGGATAGTTACCTAAAATTATTGCCATTTCGATGACTTATTTTGCGGTACAAAGAGATCGTGGGCGATGAAAAGGTGTCGCCAAAGAGAGGTAATAAATGGCAGGTTTATTAACTAAATTTCGTATTGAGGATTTGCATAATATCCGAACACTTGATGTCAAAATCAGGGACAACAGGATCGTGCTTGTGGGTGAGAACGGAGCAGGTAAGAGTACCTTTGCGAATCTGGTTTACTATTTTCTCACTGGTCAATGGCGCAGAATGGCTAATTATCAATTCAGTCGAATTGTAGCTGTCATTGATAATAAAGAAGCAATTATTGAAAAGAAAGATATTAGCAAACTGCCAAGGGAGTCTCTCCATCGATTAAGAAGATTGCCGCCATCAATAATACAAAGAATCGAAGAATCTTCAAATGAATATCCATTTGAGACGTTACTCGAAGATCGCGAGACCTTGGATAAATTATCGATGGAATTGGAAGTACCACGCCACTTGATTATGGACTACTTATTCCATGAAAAACCGAAGATTTCAAAACAACTTGAAAAAGCTAATGAATTAATAAACAAAGTTGCTAGTGAGCAACAGGTACTATATCTGCCAACATATAGACGAATTGAACAAGAATTGCATTTGATTCTACCAGGTTTAGAAAAGGAAATTGAAGGTGCTAGGAATGAGCTAAGACGAAAAATCAAAGCTACGACTAGCTATATAGAATTGGTTGAATTTGGCATGGAAGATGTCGAGCAGACCATAAAAAACAAGATGAGTGAGATAAAGGAACATGTAAGGAATGGACTTAGCAATTTAACAGCGACCTATTTCCGTGACGTGATAATGGGTGAATATAGAACAGCGGACCTATCCGCAATTATTGGCGAGCTTAATCAGGAGACTATAAATGTAATATTTTCTCGCATACCGCAAGAAATACTTTCAGGGAAGGAACAGGAAAGACTGCTAGAAACCATAAACAAAATTAAAAATTTCGAAAAAGATATTGCAGAAAATGATAGAGTTTCAGCTCATTTTTTAACGAAGCTAGTTGAATTGCATAAAGTCCAACAGAGAGAGGAAATTGATATTCAAGAATTCATAAAAGTCTGCAATTCCTATTTAACTGGAAAAGAGATAATTTATGATAATAGGACAATTGATTTGAAAGTCAAGCAGAACGTTAGGAAAGTAAAAGAGCAGCAAATATCATTGAGAGATCTCTCGTCTGGGGAAAAACAAATCGTCTCACTGTTTTCGCATGTATACCTTTCTGGTGGTACAAAATATTTTGTAATAATTGACGAGCCGGAATTATCGCTTTCGGTTACATGGCAGAAAAAGTTTTTACCAGATATCCTAAATACCGGACGATGTAGTGGATTAATAGCTGCTACACACTCACCTTTCATATACGAAAATTATTTGGATAGCAGCGCTCACTCATTGGAAGAATTCACCGAGGGACTTCAGTGACATTAATAGAGCAACTGCGATCATCACGGGAAAGTGCAGCAGCGGCATATCACAAATTCCTTTTAGAATATCCCAAAGCGAGAGACCATGCATATTCATTTTTTGAAGGTAGAGAGGATGCATCTTTCTACACTAATTTCATTGCAAGATTTATATCAACTGAAAAAATACATGGTTATCGATGTGGGAAGAAACAGGATGTCTACGATGTATATACAAAAATCAACAAAAGAGAGGAGTCACCAATCCATGTTCTTTTCTTTGTAGATAAAGACTGGTCCGATTTGTTGGAGGAAAGTAATCCGATTGACTCAAGAATATACGTGACAGACTATTATTCGGTGGAGAACTATATTGCAGAAAAGTATGTCCTGAACAGGATATGGGCAGAAATATTTCATCCACCCGACAATATTAATGTCAAATGGGACGAAATAGAAAGTCAATTTGCCACCTTGCAGGTGCAGTTCTACGACTTCCTGAACGTAATTATGGCACTAATTATCTATTGTAAACAAAGTGGGATGAGACCACTTTATCGTAATATTAACCTGAAGGATATCTGTTCGATCGAGGACAATCTGAGATTAACACTCTCTGACGAATCAGATTATGTCCCTTATTTGGAAAAAAAGTGCGAGATTAAAATCCCTAATGATTACAAGGAACGAATTGCAAGTATTACCAGTCAAATTAGATCTTTAGAACCTAAGCAGTACATCAGGGGGAAATTTGACCTTTGGTTCTTCGTCACTTTTTTATATAAGGTCAGTCATTTGCTCGAACAAGCCGCATTAATTCAAGGCCTAAAACTCCACATTTATACAAATATAAACGACGGAAATGCTATCGAGATATTAGGACCCAGAGTGGAAATTCCAGATTCGCTAACTACATTTCTCGAGAACAACTTTATTAACAGGAAATCCGCAAAAAAGAGCTCTGTTTTCTCTTGGCTGAAGGAACTACTCGTGGCGTATCGTCGCAGAGAACATAGCAATAATTGATACGTGATCTCCGCAAATACTGAAAATTATTCAGCCTTCTCCCTCAACTTTCCCTGCAGGTTTCTTATTTTGAAGTAGCGGAAATCCGCAACTATGGCGACTCTACCGAGAAGTTGTCGGCCTACACTCTTTCAGCCCCATGCTATACTAATCTCAAATGCTGATTGAGGTACGCATAGGCCCTGGGAAAAGGAAGCTAACCGAGTCAATACTGCAGGTTAACCGACTTAGCGGGACTCCAGTAGAGAAAATACATAGAGTTCCTCATATATCCCTGTACGGAAGCTTTTCGGCTGACTACAAGCAGGTGGAGCGGGTGAAGGAAGTGCTGGCTGCCGTAGGCCGGAGGTACTCGTACTTGCCTTATCTGATAGACGGCTTCCGCTGGATCAACGGGAGGCACGGCAGGGTTATTTACTTCAACATTGTAGCTTCCGAGGAATTCAGGAGTTTCAGGCAGGAACTGGCCCAGCGGCTGCTCAGAATAGTACCTGAAACAAGGCCTTTTGATAAGGAAGAGGACTTCCTTTTCCATTCCACGCTCGCTTATAAACTGGATAGCAGGGAGTTTGAGAGCATCTGGTCCTACGTTTCCGGCGACAAAGCGCTGGCAGCCAAATATGCCACGAACACCAAAGAAAACGAGGATTACCACATGCGGTATTTCTATCTTCCGCTGAATGCCCTGCGCGTCACCCTGCTCAACGACCAATCAAAACTGCTTTGCGAATATGATTTCCTGCAGCAGAGGCTGCTCACCAGATCGGAATCCCTTAGCTCGGACGAATGGGGCCGCACCCTGAAACTGTTCAGGATTGAGAAAGAAATCGAGGGCGCCAGGCCCGGCGGCGACCGTACCCCTCCCTTCCTTATAAGCGACCTGCACCTGGACCATGCAAACATCATTGATTACTGCGCTCGGCCTTTCAATCCCTCCAATGTGGGGGAGATGAATGGGGTGCTTACGGAGAACTGGAACAATACCGTGGGGAACCATGAGATTTATTTCCTTGGCAACCTGTCTTCGGAAAAAATGGGGAGGACGCAGGATTACTGGCTGGAAATGCTTAACGGGAAGATGCGGTTTATTAGAGGTAACCGTGATGACAACGTACCGGATGCAAATAGCCATGAAATAATTAAACGCGGTAGATATACATTCCTGTTGACTCACGATCCGGACAGACTTCCTATCGACTGGAACGGTTGGGTAATTCACGGTCATAAGCACAACAACGACATGAAGAATTATCCATTTATCAACGGGGACAGGAAGACCATCAATATCTGCCCTGAACTGGTGAATTACAGGCCCGTCAGCCTGGATTTTCTGACCTCGTTGAAGCTTGGCTCTATAAAAAGGATGGACACTATAGACAGCCTGGCGGTGATGAGATAGCCACTGAATAATATTAGCCTTTCATATAAATACTAACTGGCATTACGTTGTTGGAACCATCATAATTGGTTATCCTATTTCGTTAAAATAGGAGCCACATACTTGACATAAGGAGAGTACCATGAAGAAGACCGATCTGCACGAAAACCTTTGCAAGTACTACGAATTTATGGCGGGCACGATTCCAAACCGGGAGGTATTTGTGCACTCGCTGCGAGAGACGGTCAGTTCGGACGAACTGGTGATATTCTTCATGATTCCATTTACCGGTCATATCGCCCTGGATAAATTGGAATCACGTGCCGAAAAGAAAGGAATTACAAAGGATAACTTGCATAAGGCGCTCATCCGGATGGCACGTGAGGGGAT
>JBEKCL010000054.1:0-17238 GCA_050014895.1 Dehalococcoidia bacterium | reverse complement strand
CATCATAATTCTTGGATGCCATGTAAACGATACCTCCCTACTCTTTTATTTTATTAATTTATGCTACGACTATGTTGCAGTATCTGTTTTGCTGCTTTGTACCGAGTATATTTATCAATTTGCCTGTATGGAATTGTAATAGATGTAAGAATACATAAGACTTTGGAAGATTACTACACAGCTGGGATACAAGGTGATATACTATGCAGTACAACTTCACAGTACAAAATATAACACAGCTAAAAATATGGTGTCAATATTACTGGGGTAGTAAGTTTAGGGGTCTTTGGGCTGTTCTATTAAGATATCGCGAATTTGTGCTATATCAGTAGTCATGTGGAGAATTTGCTGACAACTTGAGATTGGGGTATTGGTTGTCTCAGCTTTATTATTTCTTCTTCGGAGTGCCTGTAGACATAATGCCGCTCAATATGAAATCAGACATATGTGCAGCGATCTCTTTAAGCGTCATGGTCCCTTTGGGTGAATACCATACCAGGGTATAATTTGTGGCGCCAACAATGGTGTAAACAAGCAGCTTCACATCTATGTGCTTGAATGCGCCCTTCTTGATTCCTTCATTAATGATCTGGCACAGCATGTCTTCATACGTATCTCTGAGCTTTACAATTTCTTTTTTGTGTCTGCTAATAATCAGCCAGTCTTGTTGCGGCATCATTGTCCCGATGCCGGAGACTACCGCCTGGGTAACATGGTTTTCAATTGCCCGCCTGAATTTAGAGTCGGGGCTGTCATCATCCTTGACTATTTTTTCCAGGCTCTCTATGACTATTTTGTATGCAATGCGATGTAAATCGAAAATGATCTCTTTTTTACTGGTCCAATGGTGATAGATGCTTACTTTGCTTATGTGCAGCCTCTCAGCGATTTGGTCCAACGTTACATTGGCGTACCCTTGTTCCCGTATTAATTCAGCTGCTGTCTCTAAAATCTTTTTCTTTATTTCGCGGCGAGCTTCTGTTTTCAATTTATAAGATTTGTCAGCATCCATTACTAAATCCTTGCTATTTGCTATCATATAAGTACTTAGTAGTTGTACTGAAAAGTCCCAAATAGCGCTCAGATTTTAGGATAAACTAAAATATTTGTCAAAATGTAGCATAGGTATAACGGCAGCGATTCAGGAGGTTTTGACATGTGCATTTGAGGTGTGGTAAATTTATGGCGCTATAAGTACTGAGTAGTTTTACCCGGCGGTATTTTCTATCGTCCTGTAATCGTGGTTTAGAGTTACGCTCCAGTAGTTAAATATGAAGGGGTGAATGATGGAATTTCAATTGTCCGAGCACCAGGAAATGCTTAAATCCACTGTTAAGGAGTTCGTGGCCAAAGAGTGTCCGAAACAAATGGTCCGCAAATGGGACGAAGAGCATGTATTTCCGAAAGAAGTATTTGATAAACTGAGAAAACTCGGGCTAATGGGCGTGATTACACCGATTGAGTACGGTGGCACGGGCGGCAGTATTATGGACTATACCGTAATTGTTGAGGAGTTGGCGAGGTCGGGTTTCTGGGGACTGGCTTCATATTTCAATGCTGTCATTATGTACGGCTCCGACATGATATTGCACTGCGGAAACGAGGCGCAGAAGAAGCACTACCTGCCTAAATTGGCCAAAGGAGAACTGCTTTTTGCCTATGGTATAACAGAACCAGATTCCGGGTCGGATGCTGCCGCAGCCAGGACTATGGCTATCGAACAGGGCGATAACTTTGTTCTTAACGGCACAAAGATGTTTATCACGCTCGCCGATAAGGCAGATTATACTATTACCCTGGCTAGGACAGATAAAAATGCTCCGAAGCACAAGGGTTTATCTTTATTTATTGTAGATACTAAATCAAAGGGGTATACCGCTAAACCATTGAAAAAGATGGGCGGGTTCACCGACACTACCTGTGAGGTTGTGTATGACAATGTGGTTGTTCCAAAGTCAAATGTGCTGGGCGGTCCGGAAGCAGTGAATTTTGGCTGGCAGTTGCTGATAAGCACACTGGAAACCGAGCATCTGGAGGTCGCTGCCAATTCTCTCGGATATGCGCAGGCGGCTTTCGACGACGCTCTTGCTTA
This sequence comes from Dehalococcoidia bacterium, assembly GCA_050014895.1. GTDB lineage: Bacteria > Chloroflexota > Dehalococcoidia > GIF9 > UBA5629 > JAFGLP01. The sequence continues at coordinate 15,146 of JBEKCL010000054.1, read as the reverse complement.
TGCCAAGGAAAGGAAAGCATTCGGCCAGCCAATCGGAAAATTCCAGGCTATCAGTCACATGCTCGCAGAGATGGCGGTCGACCTGCATTTGACCAGGCTTTGTGTATATCAGCTTGCATCTTTAAGAGATGCAAACAAGCCCTGTTTCCAGGAGGCTTGTATGGCAAAGCTGACTGCAACCGAGTGCTGGACCAATATGGCCCACAGAGCTATGCAGATATTTGGCGGATACAGCCTGATGTATGACTACGACGTTCAAAGGTATTTACGTGACTCATATATCCTGCTTATCGGCGGAGGAACGCGTCAGATCCAGAAGAACATGATTGCCAAGTCCCTGGGTCTTTAGCTTCGGCATCCGAGATAAACGCTAACTTGGGGAAAACTATTACAGTGATGAGATTCGTAACAATTACTAATTATAAGGGAGGTTACCAATGGGCTTGAGAACAGTCGAACAATATAAAGAAAGCTTGAAGGACGGAAGGGAAGTATACATGTATGGTGAGAAGGTGAAAGATGTCACCACTCACCGTGCGCTCAAAGTGTGCGTGGAAACCATGGCAGTCGACTACGAGTGCGCTGAACTTCCCCAATTCAAAGACCTGGCTAATGTCTACGACCCGGAACTGAAGCAAGATGTGAGCAGGTACTACTACATTCCCAAGACCGGGGAAGGCCTGGTTAAAGCCACAGACCTCATTATAGCCACTTCGACTTATGCGGATGGCTATATTCCACTTGCAAAAGATATTGGCGCCGATGCAATTAATGCCATACAGATTTTTGCCAATATTACCGGAAACAAGGAATACCAGGATAGAGTGCACAATTTCCGCCAGTATTTAATGAAAGAAGACCTGGCTATCGTATCCGCGGTTACCGATGCCAAGGGTGACAGGCTGATGCGTCCTTCAGATCCCAAACAGGTGCACCCTGATTTTTATCCCCGGGTAGTCGAAAAGAACGCGAAGGGCATCATAGTCCGGGGCGCCAAGATGCATATTACAGGCTCGGCTTACTCCAATGAAATTTTCGTGATACCGGGCAGGGCGATGACCGAAGCGGATAAAGACTACGCCGTAGCATTTGCCATTCCCTGCAATACCAAAGGCATCAAACAGATCTGCCGTCCTATCAAAGCAGGTATAGGTTCCATGGAATTCCCTGTCGATCGCCCATGGAGGATGCACACTGATCAATTGATTATTTTCGATGATGTTTTTGTTCCGTGGGAACGTGTTTTCATGTGTGGCGAATGGAAACAGGCTTTCCTGATAGCACACAATTTCGGATTGCTCCATAGGCGCACTGGATGTGCGTACCGTATCCCAATATCAGAGATTTTTGTCGGTATGGCTTACGCTATAGCTGAATATAATGGCGTTGCTGATGTTCCGCATATTCGAGAGAAACTGACCGAAGCTGCTATGTATCTTCAGACCCTCAAATCTCTTACTCGTGCATCCTGCCTCGATTTTGTGATGCATGGTGGAATGCCTGTACCGAATCCGGTGACCACCAATATAGCCAAATATCATTTTGCCGATAAATATCACAGCCTCGTTAAGTTGATCCAGGATATTTCGGGAGGCGCCTTAATTACCAAGCCTACGTATTTGGACTGGCAGAACCCGGATGAACGGCCGTACCTGGAAAAATACATGAGCGGCAAGTCCGGCACTTCAGCAGAAGCAAGGTTGCGCATGTTCGACCTGATTCGCCGGCAGCTTGCATCCGAATATGAAGTCATGGTGCTGCATGGTGAGGGGTCCCTGATGTCACAGAGAATGATGATACTTGGCGAAGCCAGAGAAGAACTCAAGAGATGTAAGAAACTTGCAGATAACATGGCTGGAATTAATTAGATAGCAAAATATATCGGGAGGATATTGATGGATACATCATATTTATCATTGGCAGGGAAAGTCGCTCTGGTAACCGGTGGAAGCCGGGGAATAGGCAGGTCTATCGCATTGCAACTCGCTGACGCCGGCGCTGACGTAATAGTCAGCAGCCGTAAACTTCCAGACCTGGAAAAAGTCGCTGAAGAAATTAAGGCGAAAGGACGGAAGAGCCTGGCTGTTACGGCTCACAATGCCAAGATGGAGGACCTGAACAACCTGATGGCCAAAGTGAAGCAGGAATTCGGCCGGCTCGATATTCTGGTGAATAATGCTGTAGCAAACCCGGTCATGGCAGATGTGTTGCATATGGAGGAGGCCCCGTTCGACCTTATTATGAGCGCTAATATCAAAGGCTATTATTTCTTAAGCCAGGCTGCTGCCAGAATGATGGTAGAGCAGGGCACCGGCGGTGCAATTGTAAATATTGCCTCGGTAGGCGGTTACTTTGTGACGATAGGTCTTGGACCCTATTGTATCAGTAAAGCAGCAATAATAATGATGACCAAATGCCTGGCTGCAGAATTGGGACCCCATAAGATCCGCGTTAATTGTATAGCCCCGGGCATTGTGAAGACTAAATTCAGCCAGGCGCTGTGGAGCAATGAAAAAATGATGGCTGAGCTGATGAAGAAAATGCCTCTCCAGAAGATATCGGAGCCTGAGGAAATAGCCAGGACTGCCTTGTATCTTGCTTCAGAAGCGTCTAGCTTTATGACCGGTTCTACCTTGATAATAGATGGCGGAGCTAATTTGTAAGCGATTCCTGATTCCGAGCTGCCCAATACCGTGGTCTGATTGATTGCGTACAGACAGCGCACGTAAAAGGAAGGTTGTTGACAGAGAAATAGGCATTCCGCTGTTTTAAAAGAAGATGTTAAAGGTGTAGCTGCACAGGAACTAATAGTGTGGTGCAGGGAGAGGTTGACAGCTTACAAAGTGCCGGAATATATAGAATTCAGGGATTCCCTGCCAAAATCAAAGGTAGGCAAAATGCTTCGCCGCGAAATACGCGGTTATGAACGCAAGAAAATAGAGACGGACTAATAGAACTAAAAAACAAACCGATTACGAACTGAAATTTAGAAATGGTTTCAAGTTGTGTGTCAGCGCAGGCTATTTACCTACACCGCATTCGGTAATGAAGTGGTTATAGAAAGCAGCTATCTCAGGATCTTTGATCTGTTTGCCGGCTTCCTTAAGCGGCATATCCAGGGCAACTTTATTAATTTTCGCTATATCAGGAACAAGATCCGATAATTTGGATTGCTCGTTAGTATTTGCTCCGGTTTTATCTAACTCATAGGCACTCACCAGTTTCTGAGAAAACTGGGCGATCTGAGGGTCGGTGGCTTCACTGGTAGCCTTAGTTAAAGGCGTGATCAGCGCATTCTTATAAATTTTGGTGAAATCGGAAGCAGACATCCCACTTTGATTTGCATCGGCATTTAAAACTGCGGGTAGCACTAGTAACATCGCCAGCATAACAATGCCGCAGAATGCAACTGCCATTAACCAAATTGTTCTGTTTTTCATTGATTCAAATCCTTTCGATAACGCTGTTATCGATCGAAAATGAACTCCATTACTTATGTCCTAGTACTTTAGTATGGGCTGATAGGATCAAAATGTCAAGCTAATAAGTTCAATGGATTGAGCTGTTTGGCTATTGACAAACGGCAGTTTCTTACCTTTTACACAACAAACTTCATCAAAATATGGGCTAGTAGACAGGAGAAATCGAGGGGAAACGAGATGTAACGGTATGTAATAGTATGTAATGATATAAATATGTATGTATAGGTATGTATAGGTCTGAAGATTAGATGCGATTTAAGACGTTCACACGTCTGAAGGCAGGGAGCGGAAATATATAATGGCTACGGTTACTAAAGAGTACGGATAACGGCCACCACTCTGCCCTGGACTTCCACATTCGTGGCATCGCAGAATAGGGGTTTCATTTGTGAATTTGCCGGCTGCAGCCTGACCTGATCGTTCTCTTTAAAAAACCGTTTGAGTGTGACTTCTTCTTCGTTTTTCAACCATGCGGCAACCATGTCACCATTGTTGACTGTCTTTACAGGTTCCATCAAGACGATATCCCCGTCATCAATCAGAGCGTCGATCATTGATTGGCCGCTGACTCTGAGAGCAAAAACTTCTTTTCCCTTTGTTATCTCGCTGGAAAGCTCCAGAGTCTCCAACGCCTCGCTGTGCCATGAATCTGCGCCCAGAACCGGGATCGGTATGCCGGCCGCTATTTTGCCTAGTACAGGAACATGTATAGTGCTTTTTCTATCAGGGAGCTGGATACTTCGGAATACCTTTGAGTCCCTTTCAATCTGGTGTTCGCTCTCAAGTACCTTCAAATGGTGCTGGACCACAGCAGTGGAACTGAGCTCGCATCCCTTCATAATGTCACGCACAGTCGGAGCGTACCCACGTTCGTCATAAAATTCACGGATAAAATCAATGACTTTTTGGCGTGTAATATTTACTCCTGGTTTTCTCATATAATCACCCTAAAGAGTACATTTGTTCTTAACACAAGTGTACACAACATGAAGCAAACTTGTCAAGGCAATCCATCTAATGGGTTAATGTAATATACAGAATTATGATACAGGCGTACCTTGTAGCGCCCAGGGACTTGCAGATTCCACGTTTACCTTTACTATCTTGCCTTTGTTGTCAGAGGGGTCAGTGAAAAATACCAATTTATCGCTGTTAGTTCGGCCGTACCATTTAAGACCCTTCTTGCCCTCTACAAGTATTTCCACTGTATCCCCAATCTGCTTTTGATTGATTTGCGATAGGATTGTTGTCTGCAGGTCCTCTACGTCGTGCAGCCGTTGCAGTTTTACATCGTAATGGATGTCGTCGGGGAGGTATTTGCTTGCAAATGTTCCGGCTCTTGGGGAATAGGCGGCAACATGCACGACATCGAAATGTATATCAGCTATTGCTTTATAAGTATTGAAATACTGTGCATCTGACTCGCCGGGAAACCCAACTATAATATCAGTGCTTAAAGCAATATCGGGTATCGAATCCCTGATCCGGTTCACAAGAGATCTGTAATCTGCAAGCGTATAATGCCGGTTCATAGATTTCAGGATTTGATCGTCCCCGGCCTGCAATGGAAGGCATATATGATGACAAACCTTATTAAGTGAAAGCATGGCCTTGATCAGATCTTGATTCATATCCTTGGGGTGATTGGTAAGAAATCTTATCCTGATCAACCCTCTTAGTTCATTCAGTTTGTACAGCAGAGTGGCTAAATCGGTACTTGGATCAAGGTCCTTGCCATATGCGTTTACATTTTGGCCGAGGAGGACTATTTCCCTGGCGCCATTTGCAACAAGTTCAGAAGCCCGATTAAGTATTTCATCGGGAGGGCGGCTACGCTCCGGCCCGCGCCGGTATGGAACGATGCAATAGGAGCAATAGTTATTACAGCCCTGGACAATAGGGATATAGGCACTTACGGGGGCTGTCGAATGTATAATGACATCAAGGTTACGAATACTTGAATCAATAGCTTCACTATACAACCAATCTTGAAAATTTATTTTGTCACTCGGTTTGAAAAAGTGGTTGACATAAGGATATTGTCTGTCCAACTGCGAAATATCTGAATCTACAAAACACCCAGTCAGGGCAATGCGCATGTCAGGCTTCTCTCTTTTTATACCTTTCAAATAACCAAGCATGCCGATCACTTTATCTTCAGCGTTTTGCCTGACAACGCAGGTGTTTAGAATTACCATATCTGCCTCGCGGGCTGTTCTAACCTGTTCAAGGCCCAGAGACTGCAGGTAATTGCCTATTTCGGACGATTCTGCCCGGTTCATTTGACAACCGATTGTCCATATATAGTAATTCATAATATTATTATGCGTAATAGATCACGATAGTAGTTAATTTGCTGTGAAAATGATCGTAAGTGAAAGCGGGTTGATATTATATTCCGCCAGGGCGGAGTCAGTTGTGATCTTCCAATTCCACCATTTTAATTTTACAGGTTCCTGGCCACCTTCGGCGAAATACACAGCGCAGCGGAAAACATATAGGAGGCACCTGTCCTGAACAGTGCCGGTGCGTTTGTTTAACATTGCGTAAAGCGTTTCCGGACTTTTACCTTTCAAATCGCTTACCGATTTGATTCCGATATTCCGCAGATCCCCAGCAATTGATTTTCCAACGCCGGGTATCGATAGTAGAGATTCCTCGCTTAATTTATTCATACACCGTATATTAGAACATTGATGAGATCGGAATATTCAAAATACCACTTGTTAGGAAAATAGTCTGTTTACGCTCAGGGAAGTCCGATCCTGTACAATTAATTTGGCGGAGGGAAAGGGATTCGAACCCTTGACCCCGGTTACCCGAGGCAACCGCTTAGCAGGCGGCCGCACTAGACCACTATGCGATCCCTCCAGTGGATCAGTTCGCTTCGTTAGCGCCATGCAATATAGCATAGAAGGAAAGGTAGTTTCAAGCAAACTTTACATGTATGCGATTGTACATCGCAAAACACTCTGATATTATAATTCAAGACGAAAATGACAAAATACGTGGTTAATATTCAGGTAAAAAGGGTATTGGGTTTTCCTTATAAGAAAAGCGATCTAAAACGGGTCATCGCAACGGCGCTTCAGATAGCTAAAGTGCACGGTCCCGTCGAAGTTGATTGTGTTATTACTGACAATGCGACGATACACAGGCTGAATAAGTCATACCGCGGCATTGATAGTCCGACCGATGTGCTTTCCTTTGGACTCTCGAATAAACAACCTGTCACAGATACAGTTGCTTTTCCTGTTACTCCGGGAGCAGCATCATACTTGGGGGAAATTATTATTTCATATGAGAGGACTGTAGAACAGGCCGCTGCGCACGAAAATACTGTTGAGCAGGAACTGTATCTGCTTATGGTTCATGGTACATTGCATCTGCTTGGGCACGACCATGAGGATAATACAGATGCACGTAAAATGAGGGCATGGGAAAAGAAAATATTGAATTGTCTTTAGGCAGGTGACACGGGTAATAATGGGCCAACCCTATAAAGTATTTGAGGATGTTTACCTGGTGGGAAGCTCTGACATTTCCCACTCCATGGATTGTTGTGTTTATTTGGTGGATGCCGGTGATTTGGTCCTTATCGATGCCGGCGCCGGTAAAAGTACCAGCCGGTTGATAGATAACATTGAGGCACTGGGTTTTCAGCCCGAAAAATTATCAGCGGTTATTGTTACCCATGCGCATATAGATCACATTGGTTCGCTGCATGATTTGAAGGAATTGTACGGAGTTCAGATCATTGCTCATAAGGAAGATGCTGAAGCAATTGAGACCGGTAGCAAAGTGGGGGCTGCCTATTACGGTATAAAGTACAAACCCTGCATAGTTGACATAATATTACAGAGCGAAGAAAACAAGCTGAAATTAGGCTCCTGTGAGTTTAAGATGATTCATATTCCCGGGCACACTCCCGGAAATATGGCAGTCATTCTGGAGATGGCAAGAAAAAAGTTGCTTTTTGGGCAGGACATACATGGGCCATATCATCCTAACTGGGGCAGAGATCTGCAAAAGGCAATTGAGTCGCTAATAAAACTCAGGGAAATTCAAGCGGACATTTTGTGCAAGGGGCATTACGGTGTAATTCAGCCGGGCGAACGGGTAACGGACTTCATTCAAGGTTTTATTGACGATCTTCAGCAGTCTCACGGGTAAGACAGCTAAATAACTACGGGACCCTGTTTTCCCCTGCACTTCTCAACGTATTCTTTGACGGCCTTAACTGTAAAATCAAGGTTGCCGGTCGTGTTTACGATAGTGTAGTTGAACATCACCCTTGCTTTCATCTCTTCTACAGCCATGCCTATTCGTACATTAAAAGAATGTTCCGAGTCTGCTTTACGGTTCTTCAGTCTTTCAGCCAGATCGTCAATCGACGGCGGTACCAGAAAAATGAAGACAGCATTTGGAATTTTGCTTTTTAAAGTGGCCGCGCCCTGCACATCAACTTTTATTATGACGTCTTCACCTTTTGCCAGTGCCTGCCGCACCTCCGATTTAAGTACCCCGTACATGTTGTTATAGACTTTGGCATATTCGAGGAACTCATCCCGTTTTACCCTATTTATGAAATCTTCTTCGCTTAGAAAATAGTAATCAACGCCGTCTTTTTCCCCAGGTCTCTTTGCCCTTGTGGTTGCTGTCACTACATAATGAAATTTTCCGCCGCTTTGTCTCATTCTTGCTATTGTCGCATCTTTCCCAACGCCGGAAGGTCCGGATATTACCACAACCAGAGGATTATTCTTAGCGTGACTGCTCATAGATTGTCCGTATGGACGATTTGATATAACAGTTTAATACGAAAAGGTCTAAAAAGAAATAGTGTACTTATTGGGATGCATTTCTTGAACAAATACCGTCTATTAGCTATACTCAAATACGCTTCGAATTTCCTGGGAAATGTTGATCATATCGCGAAAGTTCTTGGAGGAGATTGGTTCTGATGAAGAAGAGCATAAAAGACGTTGAAGTAACCGGGAAAAGGGTGCTGGTAAGGGTCGATTTTAACGTACCTCTCGACCCTAAAACAAATGACATCATGGATGATAGCCGTATTATTGCCGCCTTGCCAACAATATGGTACCTCGTCGAACATAAAGCACGAATCATACTTTGTTCACATCTTGGCAGGCCGGATGGCAAGGTAGTTGAGTCTCTTCGCATGACACAGATTGCGGAGCGGCTGTCCCAATTGACTAATCTACCAATTTACACAGTATCTGATTGCGTGGGTGCCAAAGTAAGGAATGCCGTAGACAAGCTGAAAAATGGAGACATACTACTGCTTGAGAATTTACGTTTTCATGCGGAAGAGGAGGCAAATGATCCAAATTTCTCCAGGCAGTTGGCCGAGTTGGCGGATATCTATGTGGATGATGCATTTGGCACGGCCCACCGTGCTCATGCTTCAACTTATGGCGTGGCCAAATTCTTGCCTGCATATGCAGGTCTTCTGCTGGAGAAAGAGATCAGGGTTCTGGGAAATCTGCTTACAAATGCGCAGCACCCGTTTGCTGCACTTCTGGGCGGAGCTAAGGTCAGCGACAAAATTAAATTGATTAATAATATGCTTGATAAGGTGGAAATGCTGATGATCGGAGGCGGAATGGCAGCCACCTTCCTCAAGGCGCAGAGCTATGGTGTTGGGCTTTCCGGTGTTGAAGCAGATAGGATAGAACTGGCCAACAGCCTGATTGCTACCGCAAAAAAAAACAATGTATCAATATATTTACCTTTGGATGTCATTGCAGCTGATGCCATTGACGATAATTCAAAATATGCCATAGCTCCTATTTCTATGATACCGGCCAATAAATATATTGTAGATATAGGCCCGCAAACCATTGAGCTATTTACGGAAAACTTGAAAAAATGCCGCACCGTATTCTGGAACGGTCCTATGGGAGTTTACGAGATACCACAGTTTTCGCGCGGTACCAAGTCAATGGCCGAATTGCTTTCAAACCTGTCTGCAACCACCGTTGTGGGAGGTGGATCAACGGCAGAAATCGTTACTGAGATGCACCTCGGGTTCAAGATGACCCATGTATCCACTGGAGGTGGAGCAAGTATGAGCTTCCTGGAAGGGAAAACATTACCTGGGGTTGAAGTGTTGATGGATGAGTGAGTGATTCGTAGTTATGGTCAGGTGAATCGTAACCTGAGTAAATTATTAAATAACATATTGGAGATTTGAATGCGCCGACCTTTTATAGCTGGCAACTGGAAAATGAATACTAATGTGGCTGAAGCCGTTACCCTTATCAAGGACATGAAAAATAGTCTAAATTCGCTGTCCACAGTGGACCGTGTGCTGTGTCCCCCTTTCGTGTCGCTGTACTCTGCTGGTGAGCTGGTTCGAGGTACTGATATAGAATTAGGCGCGCAGAACATGTATTTCAAAGAGAAAGGTGCGTATACGGGAGAGGTTTCTCCCATAATGTTGAAAGGTTTATGTAAGTACGTAATCCTGGGGCATTCTGAAAGGCGTCAAATATTTTTAGAGACAGATGTGATAGTCAATGAAAAAATGAAAGCGGCTTTATCTGCCGGGCTCTTGCCGATACTCTGTATGGGTGAAACACTGGAAGAAAATGAAGCTGGGAAAACAAATGAAAAATTGGCTCATCAGGTAGAGGGCGGCCTGAAAGATATTGCTGCAAATAAGGCGATTGTAATTGCATACGAACCAATATGGGCAATTGGGACGGGTAAAGCGGCAACGGGGACCAAGGCGGCAGCCACGATTAAATATATTCGTGAAAGGGTTGGTAAAATGTGGGGAAGTGAAGTTGCCGATTCAATAAGGATTCTCTATGGTGGTAGTGTGACAGCGGCAAATATAGCCGAATTTATAAAAGAACCGCAAATAGATGGTGCTTTGGTGGGAGGGGCAAGCCTCAAGGCCCAGGAATTTATTGATATAGTCAAACAAAGCGCTGCTATTAAACAGGGGAAATGAGATGTATTATCGCGGTTGTAGGCCCAACCGCGGTTGGTAAAAGTGCCATAGCAGTCCAGATTGCTCACCGTTATAGCGGTGAAATTATAAATGCTGATAGCCGGCAGATATACAAATTTATGGATATCGGCACGGCAAAGCCTGACGAGATCGAGAGAGCAGGCATTCCTCATCATCTGCTTGACATAATAAACCCTGATGAATCATACAGTGTCGCACTTTATCAGCGGTCAGCTAACGATAAAATAAAGACTATCCAAAGCGGGGATGCATTGCCAATTCTGACGGGCGGAAGCGGCCAGTATGTATGGTCGGTAATCGAGGGTTGGCAAATCCCTGAAGTTGAACCTGATCTCGGCTTTCGGGCTGAGATGGAAAAGCTGGCCGGGGACTCCGGTGCGGATGCGCTATATTCAAAGTTGGTGGCTATCGACCCTGATGCCGCAAGTAAAATACTGCCAAATAACATAAGAAGGGTTATAAGGGCGCTCGAAATCCATAAGCAGACGGGACTGAAACCGTCGGTCCTTCAGACCAAGCATAGTGTCCCATATCCCGTTCTTATAATTGGATTGACAGCGAAAAGGGCCCATCTTTACGAGATGATTAATACAAGAACTGACAGGATGATAGAGGCGGGATTTGTGGAAGAAGTACAAAGGCTGTTGCAGATGGGATATTCTGCAACCATTCCTTCCATGTCTAGCCTTGGGTACAGGCAAATTGCCTTATACTTAAACGGGGAATTGGATCTCGCAGAAGCTGTCCAGAAGATCAAATACGAGACCCACAGGTTTGCTCGCAGCCAGTATGCATGGTTCCACCTGCGCGATAGCAGAATCAGGTGGTTTGATATAGGTGATGATATTAACGCTGAAATGGACTATACTATACAAACTTTTCTTAAGGCTGTGTAGCAGCTATAGTTTTGGCGACTGATTTTACCTGGCAGAAGCTGACTAACAGCACATAGCAATTAATTCAAAGCATTATTATTAATTTGACATAATATTTATTATATAATAAGAGTTACTATTTAAGAATCATGCGAAGATGATATGTGTTCGCCGACTAAAGAAGTATATACAGGAGTGTGCTTGTCATGAATTTATCACGGCGTTTGGATAAGATTCCGCCATACCTTTTTGTTGAAATCAATAGAAAGATAGCGGAGAAGAAAGCGCGGGGTGAAGACATAATAAGCTTTGCAATCGGCGATCCGGACGGGGAGACGCCCGCGCACATTATCGAACGTCTTTGCAAAGCGGCGCACGAACCGGCCAATCAGCATTATCCTGAGACTTTTGGTTTGCCGGAACTCTGCAAAGCTATAGCGGACTGGTATAAGAAGCGTTTCAACGTTGACCTGGACCCGGCCCGGGAAGTGCTGCCCCTGATTGGATCAAAAGAAGGGATAGGACATATGTCCTTCTGCCTGCTTGATCCTGGGGACATTGCGCTTGTGACCGATCCGGGCTATCCAGTATATTCGATTAGCTGTTTGCTGGCAGGAGGGGAAATACATTACCTGACTCTGAATGAGAACACCGGGTTCTTGCCGGACCTGGATTCGATCCCTTCTGATGTACTGAAGAAGTCAAAGGTACTCTGGATATCTTATCCCAATAACCCGACCGGGGCCGTTGCCGGGCTTGATTTCTTCAAGAAAGTGGTAGAGTTTGCGGCCAAATACAACATTGCGGTATGCCATGATGCGCCATATACCGAAGTTGCTTTTGATGGATACAGGCCTCACAGTTTCCTCGAAGTCCCGGGAGCAAAAGAGGTGGGAGTTGAGTTCCATTCCCTGTCAAAGACATATAATATGACTGGATGGCGCATTGGTATGGTGGTGGGCAACCATAAGATGGTTGACGCCCTTTTCCGCTTCAAGTCGAACATTGACTCGGGCATCCCCCAGGCCATACAAATAGCAGCAATTGAGGCGTTAACGGGAAGCCAGGACGAGATACCTGCCCGTAACAGAATATATCAGGCGCGCCGGGACAAGCTCGTTAATGCGTTGAAAGAGATAGGCTTAAAAGTAACTACGCCAAAGGCGGGTTTTTATATATGGGCGCGGGTTCCGCAAGGCTATACGTCAGTCAGCTATGTTGCGGAACTGCTTGATAAAGTTGGTGTGGCAGTTACTCCTGGAACGGGATACGGAAAATCAGGGGAAGGTTATGTAAGGCTTTCAATAACGCAATCGAATGATAAATTTGATGAGGGCGTATGCAGGTTGCTGACGCTGAAGAAGCGCTAGCACCGGGGAGATTTCTATATGACCAAAGAAATAATAAGCACGCGTGAAAAAAAAGAACGTGCTGTGCTTGTGGGAGTTGAAGAAAGGCGCCTGCAGCGCGGTTGGTCCATTGAAAGCTCAATGGAGGATCTGAATCAACTTGCCAGGACGGCGGGTGCGGATGTAGTGGGGAAACAGGTGCAAAAAATGGAGAAGCCTTCTTCCACGCATTATATCGGCTCCGGCAAGATGCAAGAATTGATAGATCTGAAATCGGACCTGAATTATGACACTGCTATTTTCAACGACGAGCTGGCGCCAAGGCAACAGCGGAATCTAGAAGAAGCCCTGGGCGTAAAAGTAATAGACCGGACCGCGCTGATACTGGATATATTTGCCCGCAGTGCCCGTACAAGCGAAGGCAAGCTTCAGGTTGAACTGGCACAGCACCAGTATTTATTGCCCAGGCTGGAAGGACAATGGAGCCATCTTGAAAGACTTGGGGGTGGCATCGGGACCAGAGGCCCGGGTGAATCCCAGATAGAAACGGACAGAAGGCTGATACGCAACAAGATAGCCAGCATTAAGAAGGAGATTGAGGCGGTGCGCCGGCACCGGGAACTGTACAGACAAAAAAGAAAGAAGTCCAACACTCCGCTTGTGGCGCTGGTTGGTTACACCAACGCCGGAAAAAGCACTTTGCTCAATGCCATCAGTAAGTCGTCCGTTCTTACGGAGAATAAACTCTTTTCAACGCTTGACCCGGTGACCAGGCGGGTGAGGTTGCCGGACGGAAGGAACATTCTGGTAACAGATACTGTGGGTTTCATCCAAAAATTGCCGACGCTGATTGTAGCAGCCTTTCGTGCAACATTGGAAGAGTTGGAGGAGGCTGACCTGCTTTTACATGTTGTTGACATTACCAGTCCGGAGGCTGTAGGCCAGAGCAGGACGGTTGAGGAAATACTAAAGCAGCTGAACCTCAACGAAAAACCGCAGATTACGGTTATTAATAAAATAGACCGCGTTGTGGAAAACCTTGAAGAAATCCAGGATATCAGCCTTTTAATAAAATCGCCTCCGGAAGCAACCATTGTTGTGTCAGCGGTTAAAAACTGGAATCTTGATAAATTACTGGAAAAGATACAAGATTTTCTCTAATGGCAAGAAAAACTAAATACCAGGAAATATGGACTTGGTCGGTGCTGAAAGAAGGGTTTGAGCGGTTCTTCACAGAAAATGGCCATTATCCCAGTGCTCTGGAAATCGATTCTTGCCCATACCTATGTACGTCTAGACAGATACAACGCAAATTTGGGGGATTGCCCAAATTGAAGATGTCATTCGGGATACAGGAGTCGAATTACAGTGTGGGTTTCATAGAAATGGAATTGGTGTGCGAGTAAACAAGCTCGCTACAAGTAGTGAACGCGACATCGGAAAAATGCTAAGAAATCGATTTGGCGAAATCTGTGTGCACGAAGAAAAACGATATGGTGAAGGGAGGAATCGCGTAGATTTCTTTGTATTTGCTAGAGAAAATTTCGCGGTGGAAGTATTTAATACTTATACATTGCACGGCGTTCTTGGTAATCTAAATCCAAAATTACGAAAATTTGGTGATTTTCCATATAAAATCTTTTTTGTTATCACGGGAGCTGAATTTAAACAGTCGCAGATTGATAAGATAATCAATCGTAAAAAGAAACTACTATTGACCCAGAATATGAAATGTGTTTGTATGAATGAATTTGAGCATGGATGTATTAATAGGATTGAACCGCTTGATGTAATTAATAATAAATAGTAATAAGGGCGTAAATTGTCACTTTTACGCCCTTAGGATAAATTTTGGTATAATATATTTATGATTATGGCAAATTCAAACGATCTTAACACTCTGCTTGACGATTTTCTTCAATATTTGATTATTGAAAAGTCGCTATCGCCGCTAACAATACGTCAGTACAAACATTACCTTACCAAGTTTGTTCGCTGGATGGATGCCAACTTTGTGCCTCTGTCCCCTACTAGCATCAATCTTGAATTGACCCGGCAATTTCGAATCTATCTTGCGTACTTAAAGAATGCTAACGGAAAATCACTTAACAAAAACACCCAAACCTACTATGTGGTTGCCCTTCGCTCTTTTTTACGTTACCTTACAGTTAAAAGGGATATCACCACATTAAATCCCGAAAAAATTGATCTCCCTAAGTCAAGTCCCCGTATGATCAGTTTTCTGAGGCCAGAGCAAGTTACCATGTTGCTGAATAGTCCCCAAATATCTGATATTAAAGGTCTACGCGACAAGGCAATACTGGAAACCTTTTTCAGTACCGGGCTACGGGTTTCGGAGCTAGTCAATCTAAATCGAGATCAGATTAACACAAAGACGAAAGAATTTGGAGTGAAAGGCAAAGGCGGCAAGGTGCGT
>JBEKCL010000053.1:0-17322 GCA_050014895.1 Dehalococcoidia bacterium | reverse complement strand
GGCCGCTGAAAACGATACCTTTCTTCTCGAAAACATCACGGTAGTCATTGTTAAACTCATAGCGATGGCGGTGGCGCTCGTAGACGGTCTTCTCAGCATAGGCGCTGGCAGCTTTCGTGCCCGGCACCAGGTTGCAGGGATAAGCTCCCAGCCTCATGGTGCCCCCTTTGCAATCCACAGCGCGTTGCTCAGGCATGAGGTCTATTACTGGGCAATTCGTATTGCTGTCAAACTCAGTTGAATTGGCTGTTTTGTTACCCAGGGCGTACCTGCCGAATTCTATATCCATTACCTGCATACCCAGGCAGAGCCCCAGGTAGGGTATGTTATTATGCCGGGCATACGAGGCCGCAGTGATCATTCCTTCGATACCGCGGTTACCGAAGCCGCCCGGTACGATAATGCCGTGGACCGAGTTGAAAAGTTTATCATGCGTGCCCTTCTCGATGTCTTCGGATTGCACCCAGACGATATTGACGGTGCGGTCGTGATACAGGGCCGCATGGCAGAGTGATTCACGTACCGAGTAATAAGCGTCTTCAAGTTCAACATACTTGCCTACAAGGGCGATATTGATACTCTCCTTGGGGGTTTTCATCCTGCTGACCATCTGCCGCCACTCAGCCAGGTCTGCTTTAGCGGCGTTAAGCCGCATGCGGCTGATAATGAAATCGCTCATCCCGAATTCTTCCAGGATCAATGGTACTTCATAGATTGTCTCTGCCGTAACCATCGGGATTACTGCTTCTTTGTCCACGTCGCAGAAAAGCGATATCTTATCGCGTAACCCCTGTGAAATCGGGAAGTCCGAACGGCAAAGTATGACATCGGGCTGGATGCCGATACGCCTCAGCTCATTGACGCTGTGCTGCGTGGGTTTGGTCTTCAATTCCTTGGTTGTACCGATATAGGGCAGGTACGACACATGTACATAGAGGGCATTGTCCCTGCCCACTTCATTGCGCATTTGCCGGATGGCTTCCAGGAACGGTTGGCTTTCGATATCACCTACCGTGCCTCCCACCTCTACTATTACAACCTGGGCGTTGGATATTTGCGCCACCTCGCGTATGCGGCGCTTTATCTCATTAGTAACATGTGGTATCACCTGGATTGTGCCCCCAAGATAATCCCCGCGCCTTTCGCCCGCTATCACAGAAGAGTAAATCTGGCCCGAGGTCACATTGGAGGCCGAGGTCAAGTTCAAGTCTATGAAACGTTCGTAATGGCCCAGGTCGAGGTCAGTCTCAGCGCCGTCTGTAGTAACAAATACTTCACCATGCTGATAGGGTGACATGGTACCCGGGTCCACGTTTAGATACGGGTCCAATTTCTGGACAGATACTGAAACGTCACGGCTTTTTAATATACGGCCGATCGATGCTACGGCGATGCCTTTGCCAACCGAGCTTACAACGCCACCCGTCACAAATATATATTTAGCCATAATTATTAACAGTTTTGAGAGAGATGATCATTAATCTTCACCCCGCATTCTACATGTGCAGTATTAAGTTCCTATCCTCTGAAATACATCAAGCTATAACAACTTATATTGCCAGCTATTATATTAATCCGGATTATCGTACATTGCGGAAGATTTGAACTTGCCGGGATTCCAGGCCAATTTGAAGTAATAAGTAATTATAGTAATATAAATTTGTACCTGTCAAGTCAATGCGATAATTTACAAATTGCTAAATCCAAATTCCGGTAGAAAAAACTTAAGACTATTTACCAATAAAGCGATTGCGCATATAACGGCAATCGAGTAGAATTTTTATATTAATCCATAGAAACCAGTATATCGAGGCTAATTTCTATAATATTTCGTATGGGCAATAAAGTCCGCATATCTGACTTCATTATACCGGCACTGCTTTTGATCATTGCGGCCGTGTCTTTATACGTCAGGATTGCGCTGCCGTATAACGCCGTTTTTACATCCAATATAATTAAGTTCACCGGCGCTGACGCCTATTACTACATGCGGCTTGTGGATAATATCGTATACAATTTCCCCCATCTAACCCCCTTTGATCCGTATTACGTATATCCGGATGGGGTCAACACTGGCGTCTCCCCCGATTTATTTGCTTACCTGATAGCATTTGCAGCGAAGCTGTTGGGGCCCGGCAATTTCTCGCAGCAAAGCGTAGATACAATTGCGGTTTACGTACCGCCCGTGCTTGGGACGCTGGTCATTATTCCGCTTTATTTCATCGGCAAAGCGGTATTCAACCGCTGGGTTGGTGTCCTGGCTGCTGCCATATTTGTCATTCTTCCTGGCGAGATCGGCCGGTCTTTGCTGGGCTATACGGACCATCATGTAGCTGAAGTCCTCTTCACGACGACACTCATAATGTTTGTCATACTTGCTTTTAAAAGCGGAAGCGGATTAGAGCTGGATAAGACTGTTAACCGGCAATGGAAAGCACTCTCCCTGCCTTTGATATACAGTATATGCGCCGGTGTATGTCTCGGCATCTATTTCCTCACCTGGGAAGGCGCCTTGTTTTTCATCCTGTTGCTTTTCATATACTTCCTGGTACAGTTCGTAGCTGACCATATACGCGGTAAATCAGCAGATTGTCTCGGCCTGACAGGTTGCGTAACAGGCGCCGTTGCCCTGCTGATGATACTGGTGTGGCGTTTCGACTTTCTCGATGCCGTTTCACTGCTGGTATTTGCTCTTTTCTCTATTATCATGACACTGCTTTCCAGGTATTTTCGTGCCAGGGGTTGGAAAGCCTGGTACTATCCTTTGACAATTATAGCCGCCGGGATGCTGTCCGGCCTCGCATTATTTATTATCAATCCTGCTTTTATCAAGCGGGCGTTTGAATTACTCGGTTATTTCTTCATACCGCAGCTATCAACTACCAATATGGAAATGCAGCCCCTGTTTTTTACGCTCGGCCGGTTTACCTGGGATGCGGTTTTCGAAAGTTTTACAACCGTATTTTTCCTTAGCTTAATAGCCCTTTGTCTCATAATTTATCAGGCCGTCAAAACAGGTGAAAAGGACAGGATACTGCTGGCGATCTGGAGCGCCGTTGTCTTGCTTACTGCCTGCTCAATGCGCCGCTATGTATACTATTATTCGGTGAACGCTGCATTGCTCACTGGCTACCTTTGCTGGCTGGTTTTGCATTTTGCAGGTTTTGGCCGTGCTGCGGAACTAAAACCCTTAGAGGCGGAGCAGCATGTATCTAAAAAAGCCAAAAGAAAACAGGTTGCGGTCAAGCGGAAACGCAAACAGGGAGCGTCTTTGCTGGCTTACAAGACGCTGAGCGTCATCGGGATAATCTTCATTGTCTTTTATCCCAATTTCGGCCCTTTGCCGGGAGGAGCAAAACCTATAAGTGATATGGCCAGTCAACCGTCATTTGCTCCTTCGGACGCATGGTGCGACACCCTTACCTGGATGCGAAAAAACACCCCGGAACCAATGGGCAATGCGGACGCCTATTATAAATTATGGGATCGGCCTGCAGGTGGGGAACAATTCAAATACCCTGATACAGCCTATGGTGTACTGGCGTGGTGGGATACAGGATATTGGATCATGTGTATTGGCCGGAGGATCCCCATGACTAATCCCAGCGCGGGGGCCAACCCAGAGAATAAATACGCATCCTTTTTTATGAATGAAGACGGGACACAGGCCGGGAAAATCCTGGAAACTGGGGGGGGCAAGTACGTTATTATAGATTTCGATACCGCATTGCCCTTAAAATTCCACAGTATTGCATTAGCGAGTGGAAACCCCAAGGAAAAATATTATGATGTGTACTATCAGAAACAGGGTGGCGCACTGTCTGCGGTATTATTGTTTTCCCCGGAATATTACCGTACCGTTATGGTCAGGCTTTACAACTTCGATGGTAAAGTAGTAACAGAAAGCAACGTGACAGCTATTTCTTACGAGAACAAGGAAGACGCGTCGGGACAGGCATATAAACTGATAACCGACTACAAGACATTTAAAACCTACTCTGAGGCGCAGGCATACGTGGCGCAGCAAAAGACAGGTCAATATAAGATCGGCGGAATAGACCCGTTTGTAAGTCCAGTTTCCCTGGAACCACTTACAGACTTCAAATTAGTGTATGGTTCGGGGCTTACCAAGCCGACTCCGGCAGGTGGCGCAGTGCCGGAGGTAAAGGTCTTTGAATACACCAAACCGTGAACCATGGAAAAACGTCAGACTCTAAAATCCAAACAAATACCAATAGAAAAAGAAACAATAGCTCTTGTGGGAAAAGCTGAGTAATGATACCAGGGCTTGCGATGCGGCCAAAGTAATTGCAGATACGCCGTCATGCGTGTAAAATTCTGTGAATTCATCTTAGAAGCCTGGTTGTATGTCGTATGGTAAAAAATTTCCGGATATCGGATCTTGTTGTCCCCGCATTGCTTGTAGTAATTGCGGCCGTATCTCTATATATCAGGATTGCACTGCCGTATGACGGCGTTTTCACTGCCAATATAATTAAATTGACGGGCGACGACGCTTATTACTATATGCGGCTGGTAGATAACATTGTATACAATTTCCCCCATCTGACCCCCTTTGATCCGTATTACTTATATCCGGATGGGGGAAACACGGGCACTTTCCCGGATTTATGGGGCTATTTCATTGCATTTATTGCCTGGTTATTGAACGCGTGCCGTTTCTCCCAGCAGGGCATAGATACTGTTGCCGTTTTCATCCCGCCGGTAATCGGCACGCTGGTAATTGTTCCGCTCTATTTTACAGGCAAGGAGATATTCAACCGCTGGGCAGGTGTGCTGGCGGCTGCCATATACGTCATTCTGCCGGTTGAAGTTGGCAGGTCATTACTGGGATATACCGACCAGCACATTGCTGAAGTCCTTATAACCACAACTCTCATAATGTGCCTGGTATTCGCTTTGAAAAGTGGCAGAGCATTAGAACTGGACAAGCCGGTTAACAGTCAACGGAAGGTACTCAGCCGGACTTTGATATACAGCATATGCGCCGGGCTATGCCTTGGCCTCTATTTCCTTACGTGGGTAGGTGCCCTGCTTTTCATTCTATTGCTTTTTATATATTTCCTGGTACAGTTCACAATAGATCATATACGCGGCATGCCGGTGGATGGTTTGTGCTTGGCAGGTTTTGCATCAGGCGTGGTTGCCATGCTTGTTGTACTGGTGTGGCGCCTTAACATATTTAACTTCGTCTCAATGCTGGTTTTTACACTATTTCCTGTAATCATGGCGGCGCTTTCAAGGTATTTCCGTGCCAGGGGTTTGAGGGCCTGGTATTATCCCCTGACCATTATCTTCGCCGGCCTTTTGTCTTTTGCTATTGTGTTTCTTGTAAGCCCGTCTTTTATCAAAGGGATGTTTGAGTTAGTGGGTTTTATATTCATACCTCAATTGTCCACTACCAACGTGGAAATGCAGCCCCTGCTGTTTACGCTGGGCCGTTTTACCTTGGACGGAAGTTTTGAGAGTTTTACTACCGCATTTTTTCTTAGCCTGGTCGGGCTCTGTTTTGTAATCTACGAGGCGGTAAAAACCCGTGAACAGGACAAGCTACTGCTGGCTGTATGGAGTGTGATTATATTAATGGCCACTCTGTCCATGTGCCGGTTTGCCTATTACTATACAGTGAATGCGGCATTGCTTACCGGCTATCTCTGCTGGCTGGTTTTACATCTTGCTGGTTTTGGAAAAGCCGGGGAACCAAAACCTGTAGTAACTGCGCAAGCCGTATCCAGGAAAGCTAAAAAGAAACAACTCGCCGCCGTGCGCAAGCGTAAAAATCCTGTGCCGGCGCTGGCTTATAAGACGTTGGGCGTCATAGGGATATTCTTCATCGTCTTTTATCCGAATTTTGGACCTTTACCAGACGGGGCAAAGCCCATCTATGAAATTACCCGGCCTTTACTTGCACCTTCCGATGCGTGGTGTGATTCCCTGACCTGGCTGCGGAAGAATACTCCCGAACCTATGGGTGATGCTGATGCCTATTATAAATTGTGGGAACGGCCGCCGGAAGGAGCAAAATTCAAATATCCGGATTCTGCTTATGGTGTACTGGCATGGTGGGACAGTGGATACTGGATATCCCGTATTGCCCGGCGCATCCCTATAACGAATCCGGGGATGGGTGCTGAGGCTGAGAATAAATATGCCCAATTCTTCATGGCTGAAGACGAGGCACAGGCTGGTAAAGTCCTGGAAAGCGGTGGGGGAAGATACGTTATCATAGATTTCGATACTGCATTGCCATTAAAATTTTACGGAATTGCCTTATCCTCCGGTAGTCCCGCGGAAAAATATTATGATGTGTACTACCAGAAACAGGGCGATATTCTGTCTCCCTTAACATTGTTCTACCCGGAATATTACCGCACTATTATGGTCAGGCTCTATAACTTCGACGGCAAAGCAGTAACGGAAAACGACGTGGCTGTCATTTCATTTCAGAACACCAAAGACGCATTGGGACAACCATATAAACAGGTAATGGATTATAAGACCTTCAAAACATACAGCGAGGCGCAGTCATACGTTGCCCAACAAAAGTCAGGTCAATACAAGATTGGCGGTATAGACCCATTTGTAAGCCCGTTGACGCTGCCGCCCATTGCCGATTTTAAACTCCGCTATGGCTCTGCCAGTACTAAACTTGCCCCTTTCGGTGGCACAGTGCCGGAGGTAAAGGTCTTTGAATATACCAAACCGTGAATAAGGGAAAAAGATCCAAGCTCCAAAATCCAAAATACCAAACAAATTCTAGTGGAAGAAAAATTCTAAATCCCTAACACTAAATCCTAAATAAGTACAAAATTCAAACGTCCCATGTTGTCATTGATGACAGCTATTTTATTAATTGTTTGGTTATTAGGATGTAGGGTCTAATTTCCAGGTTGAGTGTACTCGAATATCTTCACTGCAGGCAGCGGGGTTGAGCCTGAGCTTGCTTTCTGTTCTGACTGGTATGCCTGTTTGTATCCAGTCAATTCCGCCAGCGGTACCGGGCTGGAGAGCGGATCTGTCCCAATGATCCTGTACTGCCCCTGTTTCTGGCTTGAGATGAAGGACTCTGCCTCCGCGTAGCTTTTAAAGCTCTTTAATCCCGTAATTTCCTTAAATTTCTGCCCGTCTGCTGTGACCTGGTCCTGGTAAGCCATGATTAAGGCGCTTTGCGGAACGACCTGTTTGCCATCAAAGTTGTAAAGGTGGATAACCGTTGAATTGTAAAACTCCGGATAAAAGACCAGCAAAGGCGAGTATTTACCATCTTTCTTTTGCCAGCAAAGCTCATAGAAATCCGATTCCTGCTTGCCGCTTAGCTTGGCGAGTGCGTAAAACTTATCATTAGGCGAGGCTATCCTGCTGTCCACGATCACGTATTTAGCCTGCCATATTTTCATGTAACCGGTTCTTGATATTTCATCAGTGGATGTGAAATACAGGGCTGTCTGCTTAGCGATATCATAGCCGCCTGCATAAATACCATAAGAGCCGGGGTTTGCTGTCGGCACCCGGTGTCCTATACGTGTCACCCAGTAGCCGTAATCCGGCCACACAGCCACGCTGTAAAAGGTGTCAGGATACGGGTATGTCTTGCCCTGTGATGGAGTATTGTACAGCTTATAGTAGAAGTCTGCTTTACCGAACGGCTCGGGCGTATTCTTCTTCATCCATTCCATAGCTTCCATCCAGGCGTCGCTGGGTGTAAAGGATGGGTTCCTGGCAGAATTAACGGCGCTGACCGCTCCGGGTATGAGGATAATAATGACGGCGATGCCAACTGCGATGGCTGCCAGTACAGTACGGATCAGTGGCTTTTGCGCCGTCATATTCCGTTTGGCTTTCTTACGAGGCCTTACCGGATGGTCAGCGGATTTGGCTGGCAGGCAGGCCTCGATTATCCATCCTGCCAGATATCCGGTGAGTAAAACCAGGCAAATAGTAAAATAGGTGGCAAATCTGACCATGGCAAAAGAAGCAAGCATCATCACCAGGCTCCATACGGCCAGGAGAATATGTTCGGACTGTCCCTTGCGTATGCTACTGTAAATCACCAGTGCCAACCCGGCAAGTCCTGAGTAGAGCACCAGCGCATACTGACTCCAGGCCATATCCATAGTGAATGTGTCCCCAGGAAAGAAGAGAGGCTTCATCTCACCTACAACATCCTGTCCCAGCCTCCATGAAAATAGGCCTGATATGTGCTCCATTGCTGACTGAAACAGGGTGGGGAATACAAGCCAGGCCGCAACAGTGCCCAGCACGGCAAGCCCGGCAACTATCAGGGGGTAATACAGGCGTTTGACCTCGCGTGCTGCCATGACCGCGGATAGTACATTGAGCGCTATGGGTACGAGGATGGTGATTGCCAGGGAAAGCAGCGTCAGCTTGTCACGTGACACCGGTATAAAGATAAGCAGGGCGACCAGAAAACAAATTATTGCTACCTTGCTGAGGTAATCTGTCGGGAAACCGCGCAGATGGTCGCTGATAAACTGGATAATGAAATATATGAAAATTATGAAAACAAAAAGCAATGCGCCCGACCATGTGATTAGATACAGCCCTAGGAAAAACCCGGCGACAAATGCATAAGGTAAATGCTCTCCGATTTCGGGGAACTGCCCTTTAATTAACATGGAATAAGTAAATTGCCGCCCGCGCTTAATGGCAAGTATGAAGAACGCGGCAAAGCACGACGTTAAAAGTATCTCTGCACAGTGGTGGTCGGTATTACCCAGGAGTGAGAGAACCAGTAGTTCACCTGGCATCAGAGCCAGCGCCACTGCCGAAACCAACCCGGCCCAGCGGTTTGCCAGTGTTTTGGCTATAAAATACACCGGTATGACCGTCAGTGTACCCAGTATTGCCGGAATGTAGACACAGATTGTATCTATAGTTTGTTGTGCAGGTGAAACTCCTCCCAGGATTTTGACTATTCCTGCCAGCAGATATGCGAAAAAGGCCGGGAAATTGGCGGTGGAAAAACCGCCGGGAAATACACAGTATGGATCGAAGCCATAAAGTTGTGGGAAATTTTGCACCAGGTTATCTACCATGCGCATGTAGAAATAGGCGTCATTGCTGGTCAGCTTTATCCATTGCCCGTCGAACACACTCTGATACGGCAATGCCACACGCAGATAACAAGAAAGCCCACAGGCAACTGCAAGTACCAGCAGTGTACTTAACCACTCAGGGAAGTTCTTTTTATCCATGGGGAATCCTGGATAAATAATAACGCAAGGCCTTTCGAATATTCAAATACAAGCAGATAGAAATTCCAAATACTAAAAAACAAATTCTAAACAGATTCTAAACACTATATGTCATCCCGATTATATCGGGATCTGCTACATGATGTAGAATCAGCCAGTAGATCACCATCCCGATGGTATCAGGATCTGCGGCTTATCGTGACGACAGGTATTTTGGAATTTTAAGACCGGATGATTTTATTGTTTGGTATACTCAAATACCTTGACCTGTGATATATCTGCCGTACCGATTTTCGTTTTCTGACTTGATCCGTAGGCCAGGCGGTATTCTGTAAGTTCTTCCAACGGGACGGGGCTGACATTTGGGTCCTTACCCACGATGCGCCAGTTTCCGGACTTCTGCGTTGCCACAAAGTTTGCGGCCGCCTCGTAGCTGGGGGATGTTTTCAGTGCAGTTATTTCCTTATAGGGCAGCCCGTTACTATCCGTCTTCTCCTCCCAAGAGATGACAGCGGTCTCGGCGGGTGTGTATTGTTTCCCGTCAAAACAATAAAGGCGGACGGCCATGGTTTTATAGTAATCGGGGTAATAAAGCAATGTTGGGGACAGTTTCCCATTCTGTGTACGGTAATATATTTCATAGTACCGGGAGGTAGGTTGCAGGGCGTCCGAAGATACAATGCTGAACCCTTTGGTCCAATCTACCAGGTAATCATTCACAATGACATATTTCGTATTCCAGGTGGAGTTGTATCTGGATGCTTCTTGAACGTCCTGTGCCATGAACATGTTCTGCTCGCCGAGTTGGGCCGAACCCGGGTTGGAGACAGGTACGCGGTGCCCGATGCGCGTGACCCAGTAACCGTAATCCCACCAGCAGACAACACTGTAAGACGCGGGCGGGTCTATATAGGACGAGTAGGCCGGGCGTTTCGCATAATAATCATAATAATGCTGGGCATCGCCGAATGGCTCAGGCGTGTTGTTGCGCAGCCAGTCCAGGGACTCGCACCACGCATCGCTCGGTGTATAAAGGGCCTTGCTGGCCACATCAAAGGATGGCTTATCTCCACCCGGCAGCGGACCTGTGTTGGGATAGATAGTCAGCAGCGCAACTGCTGCTACTCCCAGCGCCATGATGGCTGGATTTGCCCGGGGCATGCCTTTTGCTGAAGAAGAACGCCTGGATGCCTTCTTTTTGTTTTTGCTGCCGGTAAGAGGGGGCTCTAGTGATTCGGATGTCTCTTTTAAGCCTGCCGCGCGGAGTATGAGCCATCCGGTATAGCCGGATAGGAGCGCTACATTGATGGCAAAGTAATAGGCGAACCGTCTCATGGCCAGGCATGCCAGCAGCGTCAGGATGCTCCAAATAGCCAGCATCGTGATTTCCGGAGTGCCCTTCTTAATAACCTGGTAAATAACAATGCATAATGCTATTAGTGCCAGGACGGAACCGGTGGTGTAGTTTCCCCACAGCAATGCCAGGGTAAATGATCCCTGGTTCATCAGAAGGGGCTGGGATTCTGCTATGGTTAATTCGGGACGCCATACAAAAAAACCTGCCAGGGCATTGAACATGCTATTGAGCATCTGGGGTCTGACTATATAAATGGCCAGGACAGCCAGGACTGCCAGAGCAACGACGGTTAGAGGATAATATATTGAGTTGGACTTTCTGCGCTGCATGTACCATGAGATCAGCGGCAATACGGCAGAGGCAATGAGCGCAGCTCCCAACGACAGGCAGGTCATAAGTTCGGCCGATCCGGTCAATGTTAGCAGAAGCGCAGTCAAATAAACTATGACACCGATTGGGCCGAGGTATCCTGAAGGCAAGCCGCGCAGGTGATTGATGATCAATTGAGCTACCAGCCAGACGAAGCTGATTAAAACGAAGAAAAGGGCGCCTTCCCACGATAATATATAAATTCCGAGGCAGAGGCCTGCTATCACGCAGTAGATTGCGGGCTTAATTAACGTGCGGCGGTTGATTTGCTGCCAGGGGGAAAGAATGATGTTTTTTCCCGCGCTGACTGACAATATCAGGAAAAGCATGAACAGTGTGGAGAAAAAAATCTCCATAACATGGATGTCTGTATTGCCCAATAGGGTACGTACAAGAAACTCTCCCGGGATAAGGGCTATAAAGAGGGCTGCGGTCAGACCGGCCCATTTATTAAACAATGCCCTTCCTGCGAAGAATACCGGGAAGACCAGGAGTGCACCCATGATGGCAGGTAAGTACACTGCGACCATATCTATAACCTGCTGAGTTGGAGTGGCCCCGCCGAACAGCCAGGTGAAAAAGCCCATAAAATAGATGAAAAACATGGGCTGCCCTGTAAGGCTTTTACCTCCAGGGAAAATTGAATAAGGGTCAGTTTGACCAATCAGCGGAAAATGATGCGAAATATTATCCAGCAGGCGGACGAAGTAATAAGCGTCATTGTCCGTTAGTTTTATCCACTGTCCCGCGAATACATAGTTCCACGGCACGGCAATGCGTAGCGTTAACGAAAGAACGAATATGCAAACCAGCAGGCCGGCGCAGATAATAAATTCTATTTGTGAGCGACGCATAACTTAATAAATTCTAAAATTAAACAATTTATAAAATTCTAAATCCTTAACAAATCCAAAGCACTAAGTTTAAATATTATAACCGGAAAACCGTCTGATTGTTTCAATATTGTATCACCCTCATAGGGCGAGGGGAGATTTTTTCTAAGAGGGACCGGCCAGGCTGTCTAAAAAGTCCACACCTCGATCGTGTGTCCGACCGGCTCTTAGCTTCAGAAAGGCCACTTATTGGACAGCCTGCGGCGTCCCTCTTCAGTGTCATGTCAGGAGCAAATTCTAAAAGCCGGGTTTCAAGTATCAAATGTCAAGTGTCATCACGAGGAACCGCAGGCGACGTGGTGATCTCCTCGCCTATAGTAATACCATGCCGTAGATTGCTACGTCCCGATTGCGATCGGGACTCGCAAAGGCATGTGTAATAAAGCTCCGCGCGATGACGTAATTAATAGGCCCCTTGCAATGGCATCGAAAATTGGAATTTAAAGTTCGGGATTTAATTTCAGAATTACCTGTAACTCGATATTATTCTTATCAGGCAGTTATCGCCGGTGTTTTTCACATTGTTCTGATTGTCGATATCCGCACACACTGTTGCCGGTGTATCGTAAACATAGTTCCAGTTATAGGTACCGAAGTACAGGGTACGCTGCTCACCTGGCAGCATGGGAGGAATATAGCTGGTACCGAGTTGTGTCGGGCCGAGGTAAAGCCCGGCATTGCAGCCCTTTGAAGCATTGTCGCCGTTATTCTTGACCGTATAGTAAATCATTGAAGCTTCACGGAAGATATCTACCACGACCAGGTCGATGCCGCTAATCGAGGGCGCTACTACCGTTACGGCAACCGATTTAGAGGTCGCCCCCCCGTTGTTGATGGCGTTGAGTGAATAAGTGGTATCTGCTTTTGGACTTACCAGCTTGTTTCCGCCGGCTGGCACAGCGCCTATATCAGGCGTGATAATAACACGGCTGGCGCCGCTGACATTCCACGTCAGGGTGAACTGCTGGCCCAGCGTGACATTAGCCGGTGTGGCCTGGAAATTGCGGATTTCGGGAAGAACGGTACCTTGCTCCAACTTGATAGAGAAGCCCTTTTCAGATTTTTGTTGGCCGTCAAGATAAAGCCTGACAGAGTAATCTCCCTGTTGCCATCCTGCCGCGGGCGAGTTGATGGAAAATGCCAGGTAGGAAGAGCCTGCTACCGTTGAGGAATCTTCCTTGAGGGATTTCCATGCTGATACGTCGTGATAAAGCCACTCTGCCTTTACCTGTGACGGCGCAGGCAGGCCTTCAACAACCACGGAGCAGATTATGGAAGGCGTATCAATGGTGAAGGTAGAGGATGAATTAAGCGGCTTCCCGGCCGGGTCCACCTGCGTGGTAAAAACTATATCTGAAAGGGGAGGAAGGCAGCCGGATAACGGCAGTACTGATGCTAACGTGATTATTAGAATGTACTTCAAATCTTCGCGAGGCACGACGTGCCGTGGCGATCTCCTGGCCGGTGGCAAATTCACGCAGCGGCTTGCCACGTCGCCTGCGGCTCTTCGCAAAGACATGATTTTCTTAATTACCTCTTTATACATTGTTTAAAATTTGGTAATTAGAATTCAGGAGTTACTTCTTTATGGTACCTGAACCAGCCTGGCCTGCTTCCAGACCGCAAAATCATTGACGGCTGAGGCCCCGGCTTCAACACGCAGGATAAAAAGCACCGTCTGCCCCTCGTAGTCGCTAAGATCGATGTCCCAGTCCTCGAATTTTCCCGGGACGGTCATCGTCTTTCCGGGTAAGAAATTCGTGGTATCGCTCAAGTCCCTAAGCCCCAGTTTGAAGGTAACTCCGTCGCTGCCGGTGGCGTTCTGTGCCAGGCCCACTGTTGAAATAAGGTGTAATTTGGCCGGGATCTTGATATAAGCTGTCTCTGCTGTATGTGTATCGGTATCCGTGTAAAATTCGCCCCAGTATCCCTGTATCCATCCCTGCGGGACCTGTTCAGGAACCATCTCCAGGCCGCCGTCTCCCATCTTAATGTAGGCGCCGTACTGGCTGGTTTCGACTCCGAAGTCGGGTACTCCGCCCGAGCCATTTTTCCAGGCCGCCAGGTGCGCCAGCGGCAGCAGGTCGTAGTCGACTAAGGAACCCCACAGTTTAAGCATGCAGTTATTGGTCTTACTGATTTCAACCGCCTCGTTCTTGGCGTCGGCGCATACCTTAACCATATGGTTCATCAGGCTCCAGTCGACATAGTTGGGGGCCCCGCCCACAGCAGTTGCATGGTGGGATGGGGCGAGAGCTGCGATGCCGGGATGTGAGCTGCCCTGGATTCCTCCAGAGGAGCCAGCCGCCCCCGGGCTCCCGCTGCACCAGGGCCACTGGTAGCTGGAGAAAACCATGCCTTTTTCCTGCCCGGGCTTGAGAACGTCTACGAAACTGGACCATCCCATGGTGGGAAGCAGGTTATCGACGTAAATATAAGTGGTTGTACCGGGGGAGTCATTGGTACCTATGTTCTTGATCTTATAATAGACCATGCATCCTTCCAGCCAGACGTCTGTGATAATGAGATCGGGTGCGCCTGTAACAGCCGCACCGACGGTCACGGTTATTTCCCTGGTTGTGGAGCCCGCATCGTTGGCAGCAATGATTTTATAGGTTGTGGTAACGGAGGGCGTAACGGAGCGCGTCCCGGAAGCCATTATAGTGCCGATCTCCGGTTGGAGTGTGATACGCGTGGCATCAGAGATATCCCATGAAAGTGTGACACTCTGCCCTGCAGCAATGGTGTCCTGTGAGGCTGTGAACGTGTTTACAACGGGCCATCCCTTCTGGACTGACAGGTTCTGCACGGTGAAAGGTATTTTTATCGGGTCCTGCCCGTTGGCGGAAATATCCGCCTCGTAGTTGCCCTGGGGAAAGCCGCCGGGTGGCGCTTTCATAGCAAATGACATATATCCATTACCCTCGCCTGCCTGGCTGCTATTGAACATACTGCTGTTAGCCAAGTTGGCAGCCTCACCGCCCAGGTAAGTTAATTTTGCCATGATCTGAGTATTGGCGGGAGCATTATTCAGTTTGAATGAGAGATATATTTTCTCAGTAGTCACCGTGAAAGCATTTGTGGCGCTTACGGGCTTTGACTGGCTGTCGATATCGGTGGCAAGCGTAGCATCGCTGATCAGCGCCGAAGATGCTTTGCCGGATGGATTGAACTTAACGCCGCATCCGCTTGATGCAATGATGGATATCAATACAAGTAGGGACAGGATAACGTACCAGCGGGAATTGTTCATAACTTCCACCTCACTAAATCAATTACGGCTAAATAATATCACAAAATATTAAAAGGATATTAGCAAATACTGGTACCCAACCCCCTGTTGGGAAAATTACAAACGAGTCCTAGATTCCAATTTCTAATGGGTGGGTTTAAAAACCCGCACGCTACATTGTTTTACGAAGGGCGTTGAAGAGAGGGATCCAATTATCTGATTCAAACTTTTTGAAACAGGGACTATACCCGGTAGCAGCTACTCTCTCATAGTCGAGATCTAAGGAAGGTGAAGCCAAATCCGCGGGAAGTTTATCATTCTAATACAATGGTTTTGTCAATTGATCGAGCTTCTTCATAAGTCGATAGGTTGTTGAAGGATCTTCCTCTCCTCGGGGCAATTTGCCCTCCGATGTGAGTCGCTTCAGTGCAGCATCAATTCCGATTCCTTTTCCCCACATGTCATAGATTCCCAATATCCATGGCTCTCTTTGAATTCTTTGAAGAATGCGGTCAATTTCTATTTGTTTTGAATGTGATAATTCTCCCCGTTCTTCCAAAAACCGTTTTTGCCTCGGAATTATAATGTCCTTCCATATCTTGAGCCATTGTTTCTCAGTGGTATACTCATCAATCCAGTCAATTGTTATTGCAAAAGCTGTGCCGATAGGTCGTTCTACCATGTTAATTTCAAAATCGAAGGGGATTGCATTCTCGATGTACTTTTCATTTAAGGTCAGTATGAAAAAGCGCAGGCTGCCGGCTAATCGCCAGGGTAATTGATATCGCACGATTAGCTTCGCCACGCATCTATCCAGCGGGAGTTCAATGTCCAATAATCTTGTGAACGGTTCAGGGATGTCAATGTCTATTTTGAGCCAATTGTGCTCCACCTT
Source organism: Dehalococcoidia bacterium (assembly GCA_050014895.1). Classification (GTDB taxonomy): domain Bacteria; phylum Chloroflexota; class Dehalococcoidia; order GIF9; family UBA5629; genus JAFGLP01. The sequence continues at coordinate 1,340 of JBEKCL010000053.1, read as the reverse complement.
TTTGGTGAAGGGGTTTAGGGAGGCTGATTTCGCAAACCATTTTGGAAGAGGAGGAAAGTCTGGATCGGGCAGTAATCCTTTAGTTAAATATCTGTGCAACCGTAACCACAAAGCTGCAGCCGTTGAACCGGGTAGTTTGTCATCATTGTTCCGTGGGCTGGGACGATCTGGGAATTGAGTTAGGTCAAGGTCTTCTATCTGGCCTGCCGGTATATGAAATAAGTCCCGCAGGTCGGCAACATCCTTATTGAAGTGTGGGTTGACAGGCAGCAACTTGAGCCGGATTTCACGATAGTACGAAGAATACTCAATTCCCTTTTGCCGCCTCGGCAGGTATTTTTCTAATTCAGACTTCAGAACGCGTTTCACCTTATTGTTGAGCTTCTGCACATTCGAGCCTGTAAAATCGAGACCTCCGCCAAAGTGGGGATTTCTCAACTCCTCTAATGCTTGCTTACGGTTGTCTTTTTGCATCATAGAAGCCTCTATTTTGCCACTCTAATTTTACCGCTTCTGTGGCTAAATAATGCTGCCATGGTAACGAGGCCTGACTGCCACTACACCGATCATGAACATCGACCATCCCTCACGGGTAATGGTACCACGGACGCTGCGCTGTGGCATCTGTCCCTGATCCTGCGGGAAATTTCTCTTGAACGGCAGGGGGATGAGAAGCAAATAGTAAACCCTGCAGATATTGATAGTAAAGGGAATGGTTCAATGAGAGAACGCAGTTCCGGCAAGAATAGTACGATCACGGTCCCTCATACACAACAAAATAATGCCACGTTAAGTAGGCGACGTAATGGCTTAAAAGGCTCTTCGCCTTGGCCGAAACAAGCATCATGCGAAATGTTGATCCAGGACTCTCCGAATGAAAACAAGGGTCAATCAAAGCAATGCAAGCTTACCTCGAACCTGAACAAATCAAACTGCTAGTTCAGGCGGCAACCAATGTCAGAGACCGCCTGTTAATCAGGCTGCTCTTCCATCTGGGCTGCCGTATCTCCGAAGTACTTGCACTAACCACTGATGATGTCGATTTGGAGAAAGGAGAGGTGAGTATCCTCCATCTAAAAACCCGCATTAAAATACTTTGTCCGGATTGCCAGGCAAGGTTGGGCAGGTCGCACTGCTTTTGTCCTAACTGCGGAAGAAAAGTTGAGGTAGCCCAGAGACAGGAACTTCAGAATCACAAACAAAGGACGCTGCCGGTCGACGATGGCACGTTGAAGCTATTGCGGGATTACATTGAAAAAGGCGGCCCCTTATTGAAGAACGGCAAAAGATACGTCTTGGGCATCAATAGACACCGTGCCTGGCAGATTGTGAAGGAATGC
>JBEKCL010000052.1:0-17611 GCA_050014895.1 Dehalococcoidia bacterium | reverse complement strand
GCCATTAAAGAGGAGATATTACCTATCGAAGAAGTAGCCCTATACATAGTGAGTCTATTAATCGATTGTTATCCTCAGTATCTACAAGAACGATATAACCTCTCGGGGGTTAAGAATTTAACCAATATAGAATTACTGATCGAAATAGGCAAAAGAAGGGGTTGCTTACAAAGAGGTGGCGAAGTTAACTTTGACAGGGTTTATGACATAGCCCGGAAGGATAAACCCTTCCCGGTCATTTCTTCCTTTAGAGCCGACCGGACCTGAGAGCCCTCGGACAGCTTCTGATCTTTGACGCGTTTTTTCACACGTGCGAGGAGTTTCTCGGTGGTATCTGTGCCAACGTCAGATGATATCAGGAGCTCTTCGAGTTCATCCCAAACGGAATCCTCGATCTTTATGCGATTGAAGAGGCCCGAAATCCTGCCGAAAAAGCTATCTCGGGTGCGTTTTACACCCTGTTCAGTGCGCTTAGATAAATCTGCCATTCAACTACCGGTAACAGTGAATTGTATGTCAGCGTACCTGTGAAAGGCAAATCCCGGCAGTTTCGATCATAAGCGGTTAAATATCACTTGGTCTCAGCGGCCTTCTGGTAGTTCTTGATCATCTCGGTTTTGATCATCTTGCGGACCATTTCCTTCATCTTGGGGTCCTGGATCATCTTGAGCATCTGCTCGCTAAACTCCAGGTACCGCTTATCCTGCTGAGGGAAGTCGAACAGGCCGTGGGTCTCATAGTAGCGATAGTCAGCATCGAAGGGGAAGCGAAGTCTGGACCAGATGGCATCACGAAAGATTTTATGCCCGCCCACTCCAAGAAATGTCTTTGGCCGCAAGTATTTCTGGCGTGAAAAGTCCACGCATTTGCGAGCGAGATTATCGATGAGGGAATCCACCTGCTGCGAGTTGCCGCTTTCGTCAACCACCGCTCCGGCAAAATTGTTATCACCCATCTCGGCCATGGCCTGCATGACCTCTTGCAAATTGGCCAACTGAGACAACGGGCCTGAAACCAGGAAGCCAACCTGTATCCCCGTTTGAAGTGGTACGTGGCCGTTGAAAAAGCCTCTGTCCCAGAACATCTTAAGCCTCGCTGACAGGAACCGATCCTTTATTTCGCTGGCAAAGACCGTCACATCCTGGTCCCGCATATGGGAATTAACGAAATCCACAAACCCGTCCTTGTAAACGCAGATGTTATCAAAGCCGCACTGTATGCACCCCAGGCAACCCCCTTTAATATCAATATCCCTGATATTGAAAACCTCAATTTTCTCCTGGAAAGCGTCGCTAAACCTTTTTACCATGGCGGCAATATTGGATTTCGGGTCTTCTATATCAGCCACCACCCTTATCTTCATGCCCGTATTATCAACCTTTCCGTTCGCTTTACCCGGTTTATAAGCAAATTTGGAGTGAGTAACAGGAGCAAAAGCTCTTGCCGTCGGCAGTTTATTGTCAATCGCTGAGAGGAAATCAGACACCCACTTCAGCAAAATGCGCCTGCTGTCATCGAGGAAAATATCATCCATATCGGCCGAGAAGAATTCGGTATATTTCATACCCAGGTCTTCGCAAACCCCACGCATATAGTTGTGGGCCGTGTGATCAAAGAAATGGATGGAGGTAGATAGCACACAGGTATACTTATCCTTAAAAGCACTCTCAGCGCCCCTCTCCCAGACCAGCTCGATGAACCTCTTGTACTGTGAGGCCACCAGGAAGACATAAAGAGGAAATGCCCAAATTACACCATCCGCATTTTTTATTTCATCGATGATACGCTGAAAGTAAGCAGGGTCTTTTTCTATCTTTAGTATTTCGTGGGACACATGGAGGAGTTTAAACTCGTGCTCGGGAAATTTCTTCTGAATGAACTTAATATACTGGACCGTGACACTTATCTCGCCCTTGGGACTGCCGTTGAGCACTGCAATCTTCATGATTACATCCTCCAATAAACGACCTTGTTTATTAATAACGCCGAGTGCAGTTTAGCTTTTAACGTATTGCTCCCTAGCTAGCGGGCAATTAACAGTAAGAGTCTGATCCACGCGCGTTTTAATGGCTTCATAAACGGTATTGGTCAGCCCATCGGCTACCGACGTAAGTTCCCAGCGCCTATCTGAGGCCAGCCAGTTCTGGATAGCGAACCTTATGCCCCCAAAATACAGCAGACGTACAGCATTGACATCTATGTCCGGCCGTATCTCACCGCTCCGCTGACCCTCAGAGAGAATCTCATTGAGAACAGCTTCGGTCTGCGTCAGGCTCTGCCAGGCCTCTTCGGATTTATGCCACATATTTAGATTGGTGATTACATATACCTGCCAGGCAACCATATAATGCCGCTCGAAAAAATCGAGGTAAAAGTAGGTCATTTTGCCCAAACGTTCGCCAGCCGGATGGACGCCTGCCATATGCTGTTTTATCTCCCCCATCATCAACTTCAATCCCTCGTTATTCATGGCAACCAGCAACTGTTCCTTGTTGGGGAAATATTTGTAGATGCAGCGCGGAGAGATGCCTGCCAGCTTGGCGATATCACGTAATCCCGCCTCGTGGTAGTTTACGTTGTAAAAGACCTGGGCAGCCGCCTTGATGATCTTTTCACGGGTATGCTCGGCGCCTTTTCTAGCCATATCAGTAAAGCGTATATTATTACCCGGGCCATATATTTGTCAACGTTGTGGACTGTGATTAATCTTATTCAAATACAGTTCCCAGAACAGCACTGAAAGGATTATTATGTCTACAATGTAGACATGCAGCAACCATGCCGCTTGCCCGGACTGTGAAATGAATTCCGTTGGTCATGAATGACTGCCTGTGCCATAATGTGCAGGGGTAAAATATGAAACAAGAAGTGACCGCCAAGGACCGGGAAATGGCCGAGACCTGCCTGAAATGCACAGTGTGCAGAAAGGCAAGGAAAAACCAGAAGGGTTTCACCTTCTGGTTCGTCAAGAAGATAGAGGGTGGGATGTGTCCATATTGCCAGGCTTATGAACGGGTTTACGGACGAAAAGCCCACGAGCCCATCCCGACCACCCAGACCAATTAAGAGGAAGCCACCTAAATGGTTGTGATCAGGAAAGCGTCAGCCGCAGACGTACCGGCCATTACCGAAATCTACAACGATTCAATTGTAAACCTGACTGCCACTTTCGATACTCAACCAAAGACAATAGCAGAGCAGAAGAAATGGTTTAAGGACCACCGTGCTCAGTTCCCGGTCCTGGTAGCTGAGCAGAAGGGCAAGATTGCAGGCTGGGCATCCTTGTCCAGGTGGTCGGACCGCTGCGCATACAGCGCAACCGCCGAAGCTTCGCTTTATATAAATGCCAGAGACCGGAACAAAGGACTGGGCAGAAAATTACTCTCAGCCATTTTGGACGAAGGTCAGAAGGCCGGCTTTCACACAGTGATCGCCAGGATAGTTGAAGGCAACGCTGCGAGCATCCACCTTTGCGAGTCGCTAGGATTCACGCACATCGGGACGATGAGAGAAGTGGGTCGCAAATTCGGGAAACTCCTGGATGTGCAGATGATGCAGAAAATATTCACGAAGTAAGCTGTTAGTCCGGAGGCCTTAACGGCAATCCCTGCACTTACCTTCCAGGAGAATACTATGTTCCTCCAGGGCATAACCCGGAGGAAGGAGGTTACCCAGATCTCCCGGGCAACCTTCAATCTCAAATAACTTGTCACACTTCCGGCATAAGAAATGGTGGTGATGGTCTTTGTTCGCAAATTCCCACCTTGATGATTGACCCGGCAGGTCAACTTCACGTATGGCTCCTTCTTCTTTCAGAGACTTTAATGTGCGGTAAACGGTCGCAATACCCAGCCGGGAAATCCTTTCCCTGGCCATTTCGAAGATTTCACCGGTTGATAGCGGCCGGTCCGCCTGGACCATGACCTGGTGTATCGCATCCCGCTGTGACGTGTTTCGCATCATCGGCTGTTTCTCACTTTTTGATAATGATAATCAGTTATTATTTTAGCGTTATCTGCCCAATATCGCCATAAACCGTTAATTCAATGAGCTTGAATTGCAGGCAATCTGCGGCATATAATAACCGCCAATCACATATAAAATTTGAATGAGTATTGTGACAACTCGAAGATAAAAACACATTCCGGTTGGTAGTCCGGATATATCTACAACAAACGCTCGATATCAGTAACCTTCCCTAAGGGTCGTCCGTTCTTCGAAGCTCATCAATGCGGAGGGAAGGTATCTCCATAACATTGACGGTTTTCTTCGAAAATCCTTACTGGGTCGGGCTTTTCACAATTTCAGAGGATGGTAAATCCAGGTACTGTAAGGTTACATTTGGCAAAGAGCCATCCGATGCCGAGCTATATGAATTTTGCCTGAAAAAATTAGCCCACCTGGAATTCTCAGATTCCTATCAAACGGGCATCGAAAAAACCTCAGCTACAAATCCCAAACGGAGACAGCGAGAAATAGCCAAAGAGCTCCAAGGAAGATCCGGCATTAAAAAGTCATATGAAGCAGTCAAGGAATTCATCCACCAAAACGAAAAGAAAGCAAGGCAAAAAGAGAGGAAAAAGAAAGTAATTGAAGATAGCGAGCATATTTTCCTGGCCAAACAACAGAAGCATAAAGAAAAACACAGGGGACATTAACCGCAACGATAATAACGGATTGACAATCTTATTGATAATAGCTTATCATTATCATCTGTAGCCGGCTATACTAATCAGAACAGAACTTAATGATGAAACAAAGGTTGTTTGCGTTTGCGGGATTATGCCTTCTCATTAGTATCCCCCTGGTTTCGTGTCAGCAAGGTCTGCAGCCAGTTGACCGCAGCAAAAATACGGTAGTTGTCACCTATTCTATTCTCGGCTCAGTAGTAAGGGAGTTGGCCGGTGACAGCGCAAATGTAGTGGTTATGATGCCGAACGGGGCCGACCCTCACGAGTGGGAGCCATCCGCAAAGGATATCGAAATACTTAACAGGGCAGACCTGATAGTGCAGAACGGGATCGAACTGGAAGGCGGAATGCAGAAGACTCTTGAAGAAGCCAGGGGTAGCGGTGTGAAATTTTTCACTGCATCAGAGCATATAACAATTCGAAGAGTAGGGACGGGTGAGGGCATACCTAGCGGTGATCCGGATCAAGCTATCGGAGCAGAAGACCCGCACCTTTGGACTGACCCTCTTATCATGAAGGACGTTGTAGCCGCTCTGGCCAGCCAACTTAAATCTGATCTCGCTATAGATGTGGATAGCCGCTCCAGTGATTTACAGACCCGGCTCGTTAGTCTGAACGACGAAATATCTGCCATGGTCTCCACCCTGCCCCAGGAAAATCGCAAGCTTGTCACCGGCCATGAATCTATGGGATACTTTGCTCAGCGCTACGGTTTTAAGCTAGTGGGAGCCATTATCCCCAGCATTACGACGGAGGCAGAAGTATCAGCATCCAGCCTGGCAACGCTAAAGAAGTTGATTGAGGACAATAAAGTCAAAGCTATTTTTACCGAGCTCGGCACTTCCTCCGCCGTGGCCGATGCGATAGGCAAAGAGACGGGCGTTAAAGTAGTGGAGCTTACAACGCACAGTCTGCCGGCAGATGGCTCTTATTTCACTTTTGAGCGCAATATGGCTAAAGTGATAGTGGACGGTTTGAAGTAGCCTTGCGCTCTCGACAGGCATTTTGATGGATTGGTTTATAACACCCTTTATTTCTAACCAGTTCATGCTTTATGCACTGCTGGCCGGAACTATCGTCGCCTTTACCTGTGCAATCGTGGGCACTTTTGTTATCCTGCGAGGCCTGGCGTTTATCGGAGACGCCATCAGTCACGGCGTCCTTCCAGGAATTGCTATTGCGATTCTGATGGGTATCCCCGGTGTTGTGGGAGCCGCCATCGGAACGGCAGTAATGATCAGCGGCGTCAGCCTCATAACGTTGAAATCACGGCTGTCTTCAGATACGGCCATCGGCCTGCTATTCGTTGGGATGCTTGCCCTGGGCGTAATTATTGTATCCCGCTCAACATCTTTCAGCGGGGACCTTGTGCGAATACTTTTTGGTGAGATATTAGGCGTAAGCATCCAGGCCATTATCCTACAGGTGATAGCCGCTATTGTTATCGTAATAGTAACGGTGGCCTGTTCACGCCCCTTCCTGCTCCTGTGTTTTGATCCTGAGCAGGCACAGGTATCCGGTTTCTCTTCCCAGCTTTTTCACTACATCATGCTGGCTTTAATTGCCCTTACCGTCGTCGTATCTTTTCAAACAGTCGGCACTCTGCTTGTATTTGGCATGCTGCTGGCGCCGGCTGGCGCAGGCGCATTACTTGCCCGTCGTATCGGAGTCATGATGGCCTGGGCCACAGTATTCGGGACATTGTCAATCTACTTCGGCCTGCTGGCAAGCTATCACCTGAATATTGCTGCGGGAGCGGCGATTGTGCTGACAGCAGTGATCATCTTTTTCATGGTTTTCACTGTGCAGACGGTGCGCGGCCAACAAGTGCGGCGTATGGAACTGCATCCGCCCCATGAGTAACCATGCGCACAGAGATTAATAAATGATACATACAACTCACATTGCAGAAGCCGGGTCATGTAACAGAGCCTGCCTGAGTGCACAGCACCTGGATATCGGCTACAACCATGATACGGTTGTGGCTGATATCAGCGTGCAATTGAAATGCGGGCAGTCTCTCGCACTGGTGGGAACAAATGGCTCAGGCAAATCTACTTTGCTGAAGACTATTGTAGGCCTGCTTCAGCCATTGAGCGGCGAGATAATCGCTCTCGGGAAAAAGCCGGGCAGCGTACCGCAAGGCATCGCGTACTTGAGTCAATTCCATGTTTCCGGGTTTGTCTTGCCTCTCCGTGCAATCGACGTCGTCCGTATGGGACGCTTCTCCAAGCTTGGACTTTGGGGACGTGCAACAAAGGAAGATGAAGGGCTTGTCACAGCTGCAATGCAGACTATGGGGATTGACCAACTGGCAAATACACCACTTTGGTACCTGTCGGGCGGTCAACAACAACGGACGTACATCGCCCAGGTACTGGCTCACCGGGCGGACATGATTGTTCTTGACGAACCGACTGCCGGACTCGATGCGGCAGGCCAGGAAATCTTCTCACAAGCCATGAAGGCGGAGCTGTCACGCGGTGCAACGATAATCACAGCTACACATGATATTAAAGAAGCATCTTTATGCGATCTCGTGATGCTCCTGGCACGCCAGGTAGTCGCCTTCGGTACGCCGCAAGAAATCCTTACTCCCGACCTGTTATTAAAAACATTCGGAATTCAGATACCCCATCATTAGCAGTGCAGAAAAACAGCTGCTTTACAGCCTCCCGATAGAGTAGTCGGGAGTTACTTCAGTTCTAAGCCGACTTTAAACGCTTTAGCAACTTCCGGGCCCAGACCCTGGTAGATATTTGCCGGCAAATTAGTCCACATTAACGGCCTGATTTTTTTTACGTCCGGGTGATCGCCCGTGAAACAGTTGCTGGAAACGTAGACCTCTTCTATTTTGCCTATAATCAATACATGGCTGCCCAGGTCCAGCATATGCTCGACCTTGCACTCCAGGTTAACCGGGCATTGTTGTACCATTGGGGCGGTTTCGAGTTTTCCGTAGAACACTTTGAACTTGCAGACGGCTACTTTGTCGACCTTGGCGCCAGTCACGATGCCGCAGTAGTCAACTTCCCTGGCCTGGTCCACGGAAGGCACGTTAACTGAGAATGTCATATTCTCCTCGACACCTTTGAGAGTATACCTGGGGTGCCGCAACGCCACAGAGATCATGGGGGGCTCGCTGCAGGCAATTCCCGACCATGCGGCCGTCATGAAATTGGCCTTTTTTTCGACGTTTGCCCCAATTAAAAATGCGGGCATAGGATAAACCAACGTCTGTGCATTAACTTTAACTTTATCCACTATTCGGCTCCTTTAACAAAATTATTTACTTCTTTTCCAGGATTTCTTTCATCGGCGTCCAGTAATAATCGATCCACCCCTGCTTGATATCTTCGTACAATTCTTCCGGTACACCGGCTTGATTAAATGATAGTCTGGTTTTCCCGCCTTCTTCCTTAAAAGAGAAAGTGGCCTTCGAGTAATGCCCCTTCGGCCAATCCTCATAACGCCAACTCTGAACGATCTTTTCATCAGGGACCAGCTCCAGGTTGACTCCTTCAATATAGCCACCGACATTAAACTTGCCACCCACTTTCCGGCTGATCCTGGCCTCATCACCCGCCAGTATAGAGTGCTTTTTGGAATCCATCAGTAATTCATAAACGGTATGGGCACTCGCTTTGAATGTTACCGACTGCTTAATAGTCTTTGTCTCCATCACAACCTCCTTATCCAGAACTTATGGGAAATTTTATCACAATTAAATTTGAGCGCAGAAATGACGGAGAAAGGCGCAGGTAAATTGAAAATTGCCCACATTTATTGTACAGTTAGGACATAATAGATGTTCAGTTTATGAGTATACTAAGATATTTTATAACATCAAAAGCGAAACGAAACCTGTTGAAATTTTTTTTCAGCAGAGATGGCGCTTACTATACGAGGGAAATAGCACGCCTGACCGGGGAACCTCTTAATGCAGTACGCCGGGAGCTTGGCTACATGGAAAAAGCCGGGTTGCTGCATTCCTATATGCAGAGAAACCAGAAGTATTATGAGGTAGTCGGAGACTTCCCTCTGCTCGCCGAATGGAAAAAGATACTGCTCGAAACTGATGATACCACAGTCCCCTCAGGCCGGACAGTGGCCAAGCCTTCGTTAAAAGCTACGAAGTTAGCCAGTGTCCCCGGGTTAAGTGAAGAGCCGAGACACCGCGTCGATGAAGAACCGATCCTCCCGGGCGCTGAGGTGATAATGATCCATGAACCTCACCCCGCAGAAGATATAGAGACTCTGCAGCCAGCCAATGTAGAGGAAACCGCTCCTGTTGCAACGGAAAGGCCAGTGGAGGAGGGATATCCGGCTTTTACGGTATCATCTTTCGTCGATTACCTGAGGGATCAGTTCAATGAAATCAGCCTGATAACCCTGGCTATCATTTATGGCGATGCTGCCAAATCGGAGGAAATCCCGGATGGCCGTGTGGATTTACTGTTGGTAGGGGATGACAATAAAGATGCCCTGCTCGAACTCATCGGTAACATTGAGGACACTACAGGCGTCCGCATCAACTTGACGCGTATGACACGAAGCGACTTCGATTACCGCACTGCCCAGGGCGATCCCCTGATGCGCCGCATCTGGAGCGAAAAAAAGCTGGTGGTTAAGGGCAGACATTAACTGATCTTGCACCGGTAAATGGTATTCGAGTAACTTACTTAACAGGAAGTGATACCATCGATCCAAGCCTGATGTGTAGTGAAACCTATCACGGACTCTGTTAAAATAGTCTATGGCATCAGCACCTTCAGTTATATTCCAGTCTTCCAAACTAGGTGATATCCCGTGTATTCTTAAAGAGCTGGACCGTGCCTTATCTCTCTTCAATGAAAATAAGCCGGTCGGGCGTATTTACGGAGTCAGCGGAGGGGCACTGACAGCAATGGCCTTCGGGCTGGCAATGGCTGCCAAGATGGATCCCCCAAAATGGGGGAAAGCTGCGCCGGCGATAACTGATTTCCGCAATTTCCTGGGCAAGGCACACGGCTGGAATATCCGAAGCTTCAACCTCAACCCGATGTACGGCCGGTCTAACCTTAACCCGCTACGCCGGTGGCTGGCAAACAGGCTGAAATTCTACACAGGGCGCAGTGATTGGAAGATCTCAGAACTGGGAATCCCGCTCTATCTCTGCACAATTGACCGCGATGCTATTTTCACCATGTTCGGCCCCGAAGATGCCACCCTCCAGTGCGACTACCAGTATGTGCATATAGGTCCCCCCACGGACGCCGCCATGCTGGATGCGGTGATAGCTGCCCTCAGCACGCTACTGTCAACCAGCCCCAAGCCGGTAAACGGCAAATGGGTGTACGACTGCCGTCCTCCCATTGTTGATGCAGGGGCAATGGTCGCCGACCTTGAGGCCGCTGATCCGCGTCCCATATTGCGAATAAGGCCGCATGCCGTAATCAGGCAATGGCCGCTTAATTTCATCTCTTCCAGCTTCATCATGCACTCGCAGCACGAGCGCAACCAGGCCCTGCTGGCGGATTACTACCTCGACCTGCTGCGCCGGCAGCGGGAACTGATCGGGCGAGTGCGGGAAAAACAGGTGAATTTTTCTATCGAGACCATCCCGGCATCAACAGAACTGCCGACCCTGGGACATGTCAACCTGCCTTATGTCGGCTCCACCGAAGCGGCTACCAATATGCGGCAGTCAGTGGAAAACAGGGTCGAGCTGATGGCTCGTTTTGAAAAGATCCTGAACGGTCAACTGGACAGCTTCCCCTTCAGCAAACCGGCAAACGTTATCTACGGAGCCGGCGGTTTTTCAGGGATACTCGGCGGCCTGGTTACAACACGCGCCGTAAATGAAGGCTTCAAGCGCAACGGCGGAGAGATAAAACAAATATACGGCGTCTCGGCAGGCGTGTTAAATGGTTTCTTCCATTCCGTCGAGGTCGCAGCAGCGAGACATCCCGACCTTTACAAACCGGCTGCAAGCCACGCGCTGGAGGACCTTGAGGACCTGATCGCCCACATTGAACCTAAGAAACTACTCAAAATGAATACCAACCCGATCAGGTTCTGGCACGGCTGGGCAAACATGGGTCCGCTCGAAGAGTTCCTGAAAGAACGCCTGACGGCCTACACAGGGACGGCATATCCTGACCAAGTCACCTTCGACGATATCGCCCTGCCTATGACGGTTACGGCCGCCCGCTCGGACGGCTTTACCGAGTTCATGGGGATGACAGGCCCCGACCGCCGTTTTGAGTTCGGAGGGCAATTTTGGAAGGTGCAGTCAGCACCCGTAACCAAGGCTGTTATCGCAGGATGGACGATGAATACTTACATCGAACCTGCGAAACTAAAAGGCCAGGTGTACCGTGACGGCGGGGGCACATTCTATGACCCGTCCTTACTGGTAGCCTGCCTGGACCCCGAGTTGACCAACCTGATCGACATCCACCTCGATTACCCGGAGAGTGGCACTGAAAACCTGCCGTATAAGCCGGATTTGCCGAGAATTATTTTGGACACGCACAATTACACCTTCCCCGAGGAACAACGCCGCATGCGAGTCTTTGCCACTCTATTCTACAATCATTTCCGTTTGCGCAAATACGCTGCAGACCAGGGAATTGAGATTGAACCGGATTTCCGGCGCGAGTGGAAGCGGGAAGATACCGGATACCTGTAACACAAATATATCCCGAATAAATACTCCCCCATTTCTCTGCTATAATAATCCGGAGTTCTAAGGCAGGGAGGCCGCAAAATGATAAAAATCAGATACTATGCGATCACTGCTATCCTATTGATAACCGCCATACTGGTATCGGCCTGCGCCGCATCCAGCCAATCCACGAAGAGCAAGCTTATTGTAGCCTGCGACGCCACCTGGCCACCCTTCGAAATCGTCAATGAGCAGACCAAGCAAGTGGATGGGTTTGGCGTAGAGTTAATGCGTGCAGTAGCTGATAAAGCCGGGCTCAATATCGAGTTTGTGAACGCCGGCTTTGATTCAGTGCTGGCGGGAGTGGCCCAGTGCCAGTATGATATGGCCGTCTCATCTATTACTATCACGGATGAGCGGAAAGCTTCAATACTTTTCTCCGACCCGTACTTTGCGGCCGGACAGATAGTCACTGTGCGCAAAGATAATACCAGCATCACAGGGTTCGATAAACTGACTGGCAAAACCGTGGGGGCCCAGATAGGGACAACAGGAGCAATTGAAGCATCAAAAATGACCGGGGTCAAGCTGAAGACATACGACGAAGTCGGCTTTGGATTCCAGGACCTTGTTAACGGCCAACTGGATGCCGTCATCGCCGATAACCCGGTGGCATTAGGATATGTAAATAAGAACAAGGATACGCTGAAGACCGTCGGCAGCATTTTCACCAACGAACACTACGGAATCGCTATCTGCAAGAAGAATGCCTACCTGGTACCAAAGGTAAATGCCGCACTCAAAGCCCTTAAAGAAGAGGGGTTCCTGGATAAGCTTACCCAAAAATGGGTCGGCAGCCAGCAGTAACATTCGTTCTCCTCTAATTCAGCCCATCGCGTATGGCGTATAATAGGCAGAGCATTTTATGAGCGCGCCTCAAAAACCCCAGTTAAACGAGGAAGAACTGGACCACATTCCAGGAGCAGAGCCCAGCAGCCATATTGACGCCTGGTGGTGGCTTGTTGGCATGGTCGTGGGTATCACCGTGCTGCTTCTGATCATAAAGCCCGATCCTTTCTGGAACATCCTCCAATTCGTTCAGGACGGCATCGTTGTTACCGTCATAGTGACGGGGGTCTCCTTCATCCTGGTGTTATTCTTGGGCATGCTGGGTGGGCTTGGCCGGTTATCCCAAAACAGAATTATTTATATCATATCAACCCTTTATGTAGAGCTGGTGCGCGGTGTGCCCCTGCTGGTACAACTGATATGGTGGTATTTCGCAGTGCCTGTCATGATCCAGTCTTTGGGCACATCGTTCCATATTCCATCATTGGAAAGCTTCCAGGCAGACCCCATTGCCATGGCCGTGATGGGCCTGGTGTTCTGCTACGGCGCTTATATGAGTGAGATCTACCGCGCCGGCATCCAGAGTATTCCTAAAGGGCAAATGGAAGCAGCAAGAAGTCTGGGAATGACGTATTTCCAGTCCATGCAGTATATTGTGCTGCCCCAGGCTATACGCGTCATCCTGCCGCCCATCGGCAATGAATTTATTGCCCTTCTAAAAGACTCATCACTGGTCAGCGTTGTAGCAGTCGCCGACCTGACACGCAGGGGACGTGAATTCTCCTCGACACATTTCAACCCGATAGAAGTCTGGGGTATGGTAGCCCTGTTATACCTGATCATGACCCTGTTTTCGGCACGGGTTGTAAACTGGATAGAAAAAAGGACCAAATTCGAGAGGTAAATATTTGGCAGACCCGATTATTCATATTGAACAGGTGCACAAATACTTCGGAAAAATACATGCTTTACGCGGTGTTAACCTCGATATAAGCGTCGGCCAGGTCGTTGTAATAGTGGGGCCGTCAGGCTCAGGAAAATCGACCCTGCTGCGCTGTATAAACAGGCTGGAGAACTACGATAAGGGCAAAATTATAGTCGATGGGGTGCCGCTGGACACGGCGAAGAATATCAATATTGTCCGCAAAGAAGTAGGTATTGTCTTCCAATCATTCAACCTGTTCAGCCACCTCACCGTCCTCGACAACCTTATGCTGGCTCAACGTATAGTACGCAAACGCCCGGTAAAAGAAGCCAGAGAGACAGCGCTCGATCTGCTAAATAAGGTCGGCATCCCTGACAAGGCAGAAGCCAGGCCCGCTCAACTTTCAGGGGGCCAGCAGCAGCGGGTAGCTATCGCCAGGGCCCTGGCCATGAATCCGAAAATCATGCTTTTCGATGAACCTACCAGTGCGCTAGACCCTGAAATGATAAAAGAAGTGCTGGAGGTAATGCTTTCGCTGGCAAGAGAAGGTATGACCATGGTGGTAGTATCCCACGAGATGGGCTT
Organism: Dehalococcoidia bacterium; assembly: GCA_050014895.1. Lineage (GTDB taxonomy): Bacteria > Chloroflexota > Dehalococcoidia > GIF9 > UBA5629 > JAFGLP01. The sequence goes on along the minus strand of JBEKCL010000052.1, from coordinate 3,912 downwards.
CACGCGTGCCGCAGCCCAGCGCGTTATTTTTATGGACGAGGGACAGATACTGGAGGAGGCGCCTCCCGACATTCTATTCAACTCTCCAAAACATGAGAGGACCAAACAATTCCTGAGTAAGATACTGCAACATTAGATTTTCAGCCGTGGCTGGTTTTGGACGTGCAGTCCCTACTTATAGGGGAGAACCATCGAATGCCCTTCCAACAGAATAAGCATAATGTCGCTGGCCGCCGCTGCTTTCAACTGTGACACAAGCCGGTCAATATCTTCATCGGACAACACGGGCGACACGCCTATCGTCTCTCCCGCATATTGAACAGTACGGACTTTGTAACCAAGTTTCTGCTCTACCAGGGAGACGAGTAGGGATTTCTTATCGTTTACTAGCAACGTGACATTTTTGCGAACTACCTTTACTTCAGATCCCAGCTTCTGGTCTTGCCTGGCTATCTGCAGGTGGTAAATCAAAACGGGTACAGCGATAAATACGGTCTGCAAGCTCCACTGCGTATTGCGCAGAGTATCCGCCCCGAGGTTGCCGGTCAAAATACCATTTAATAGTTGATAAACAATGTTAACAAGGTCCGCAGCCAGCATTACCACGGAGGCGCCAATGATTACATAAAGATAAATACGCCGGGACCTTGCGCTCCTTTCATCGATGCCACCCTTCTCTGTTGAATCGAGAATGCGACTCCAGTATAACAGCCAGATGGGGATGGATACCGCCAGCATGGCAATGCCCAGGCTGAGATGGTTATTCAACCAGTCGGGTTCCAACACAATGGCCTCAGATTTCAGCGTACTTATAGCCCAATCCAGAGGTATTCCCAGTATGACGATAAGGCCTGCAATCAACGTCCCCAGTCCGAGAAACGACATCAAATAGTAATGGACTCGTCGCGCTGAAAGCTGCCTCTGCTCACCGGTGGATTCTTCTTCCGCTACCCGAAGGTGATAATACCAGACGCAGGCCGCAACCAGAATAGTCGGGATTGCCCATCCCAAGAGCTGAAAGTATCCAGCGGCGTCCCTGCCCCCAACTAATAACCAGTACAGTATTCGATAACATGTGAAAGTAAGCGCCACCAAACCGGCAATTGCCCCTCCCAAAATGGTCAGGAGGTAAAAATATACCTGGCGCAATGATGAGTTGATGTCATTCCGGGCACTATAGAACCAGTAAAATGCCCACACAAGTCCCCCCACTAGAACCCAGGCAATATTGCTGCGCATCCCGCTGTTCCAGAAACTGCCCCTGACAACTTCGCCCTGCCATATTGGAAACGAAATAAAAGCTGCGTTCAGTATCTGGACCAGTCCGAATGATAGCCAGATCAAGCCAGAGATGGATAGTATGTAGATATACCAGCGGCGCACTGTCTTGGCCACAGCAGTCGGATATCCTTCCTTTTCCGATATGCGCCAGTAAAAGCACCCAATAATTGCGAATACTATGAGAGTTGCCGTGCTGCCAGGGCTAAACTGGTCAGATGAAAAGCCTGACATCATCCAGTTCAACAACACCTCAAGAGTCATGCTTATCAAAAACGCGGAGACAATAAGAATTATGTTCAGGAAAAAAGCACGTAAGATTGATCCGGCCTCGTCCACCTCACGTTCAGCATGACGCTGGATTGCGCCCCAGAACATGTACCACAGGGGTCCGCCAATTACTACCATGGCAATACCAAGACTAAGCTTGGGCTTGATATCTCCAATCTGGGCCAGGGTAAATCTGGCAAGGATGGCATCGAAAGAGAGTGAAAGCAAGTTCCACAACCCTGTGGCCAGGATGCCCAACGCTGCGAGGGCCAATATGTAAAAAAAGACCCGCCTGACCGTACTCAATTCTGTGCTCCTTCCGCCAGAGGTATCAATACAACCAATACAGGTCGGCCGGTGAATTGATCAACCACTTGCCATTTTCATTACGTAAAATAAATGTAACCTGGTTGTTGCTGACCGGGTTTGCCAGGGGCCCTTCAGGCCTGAAGACTTCTACTGCAACGTCTACAGTGGCATCATTCTCCCTGATTGTGGATTTCACGATGCTGGCTTTCCACGATGATGAATTACGCGAAGACTGCGTCGACTGTATCCAATTGTCATAGGAATTATACTTAAGCTGATCAGATGTCAGATGAAGATATCCGTATGCTTTTGTATAGTCCTGGTCTTTGACTGCCATCAGGAATCGTTGCACCGTCCCTTCCGGGGAGTTCTCCGGCAGCAGTTTAACCTGCTCATTATCGCCAACCAGAGCAATGGTAACAGAAGCAGCAACAATCACGAAAATGAAGATGCCAAAGCCAAGCAGAAATCGGCTCGAAGTTTTCATTTAATCAAACTATACAGGCTAGGAGCTCCATGTGGCAATATGGCGCCACAGGGAAAGGGCCTCTAGGGCTGCTCATCCTCAGTTTTGTCACGTCCCAAAATCACGTACTCAAGTGCCGAGATGGCAAATATCGTGAAGAGTATTATTAAAATCATATCGCCTACACGCAGTCCGGCGTCTTTCATGAAATCTCCTATCGAGGTCTGCTCATACATATAGGTAGACAACATAAAGAAGTTGAAGATAGTGAGCCAAAAAGTCACACGGCTGAAAGTATAGTTGGCCGCTTTTTTTATCACGTGTTTGATGTAGCTATAAGTATCCATTAATCTCCTCTAAACCAGTATATTTATAATTTAACTATTGCGAAGATCACAATTTTAGCACGCCATTTAAAATGTGCGAAGATTGGCCTATTCACTCCGATTATTATCCTGTTGGAGAGACTGCCGCTGATATTCATTACCGGTGATCCATGTTCACGGAAAACGTATTGCCACAAATGCAATATCTAGGTAAAAACGCCTAGCAATCCCCTCAGCAAAATGACGGCTGCCTTTTTATCGAGAGGTTCGTTATTATTGCCGCACTTGGGTGATTGAATACAGGCAGGACATCCTGAGCGGCAGGGACACTCCTCGATCGCCCTTAAGGTAGCGGCCCACAGCTCTTCAATGATTTCATAACCCTTCTCAGCTATGCCGATACCTCCCGGGTAGCCATCATATATAAAGATCTGGGCCCGGCCTGTATCGGAATGAGATGGGGTTGAGACGCCGCCGATATCATTACGGTCACACATGGCAAAAAGCGGCAGGATAGCAATTGCCGCATGCTCGGCAGCGTGCAGGCCGCCGTGAAAGTCCAGCTTGCCCTTCTCAATCATAGTCACGGATTCCGCAGGTAAATCAAACCAGAGCGCCTCTGTTATAAAACGCATGGGAGGCAGATCGAGCAATTCCTCGCCCACAACCTCATCGGTATAATGCTTTTTCTTTCTGAATCCATGTACCTCGTTTGTAACATCGACTATCCCCAGGCAAATACGGGTGCCCCTTATTTCTTTCTCCCTGATCTTCTGCAGCACCTTTATGTCAGTCATTTCCATGGTCTGTGTATAATACGGCGCGATGGAAGGCTCGACCACGGCTACATGTTTTTCTATATCAAGCTCCTTAACAAAATAGGATTCCCCCTGGTGAAGGTAAATTGCACCCGGATGCACCTGCCAGAAAGCATGGTCCTCTTCTATAGTTTCCAGCAATTCGTATCCTTTGGACGCATCGAGTATCTGATATTGATCGTGTGAAGCCGACCTGATATTCACTTCCTGAGCGGGATGTGAAAGCTGCGGAGCAATGTGCCAGCGGGCGCCTACTTTCCTCAGCCTGCCTTCCTCCTCCAGTTCGGCAATCGCGGGAAGCATCGCATCGGCAAAATATCGGGAGTCGGATTCATCCAGCTGCTTCTCCCAGGCTGCACAAAGCAGATGGGGATGTAGAATATTATGATTTTCCCAGTTTATCAGCGCATTTTCGAAAGCTTTACCGAAGAAAAAATCCGGATTG
>JBEKCL010000051.1:0-17784 GCA_050014895.1 Dehalococcoidia bacterium | reverse complement strand
TTGTTGGGTTCAGTTGGGTTGCCATAGGATTAATAGTGTACTTCCTGTACCGGCGGTATAAAGCTAAACATACTAAATTGGAAGATGAGGGCGGCGCCTCTAAATAAGTCAGTTTTTCCTTTTTATCAGCCCGGTTTTTAGGTGTTAGGCATCCACGCTATTGCCTTGCCGGTACCATTGATGATAAGCAATATCAGGTCATTTATACAATTCAATCACATGAATTATGCAACAGCCTGATGTAAAAGTTGATCATCTCAGTGTAATTGTCCACGGAAATGCGCTCGTTGAAGCCGTGGAGTGAAGGTATTTCCATGGCCGGCAGCCTTTGGGGCAGGAAGCGGTAACAACATTCAGCCATGTCGATGTAATAAACGGTATCGGTCTTGCCCTGTACCAGGGTGGTCGTGACCAGTGCGTCACCCATTACTTCCCGGATGGTGCGGTTGACGATGTCAAATGAGGGGCTATCAGTTGATGCAACACGCGAAGGTTCGAAAACATCATTGTTGAGCGGTGTGATTTTTACACGCGGGTCAGCGATCAGGCGTGTTACCTGGTCGGTCAGGCTTTGGATCGTGTCTCCCTGCAAAATGCGGAAATTGATGACGGCCATAGCATGCATCGGAAGCACGTTATCCTGCGGGCTGCCGCTGAACATGGTCGGGGCCGTAGTCGTGCGAAAAGATGCAGCTGTTTGTGCAGTAGCGGACATGCGTTTTTTAATCAGCGACCCGAAAAGCCACATATTAGCGAAGAACATTTTCATCGGCATACCCATCTCTGGCCCAAGGTATTTGAACAAACCGGATGCCGCTTCTGTCATCCTGATGGGGAATGGATTGTCCTGCAGCTTTACGATTGCAGCAGCCAGGATGCCTACTGTGGTTTGCGGGGGCGGCGCTGCGGAATGGCCGCCCTTCTGCTCGGTGCTCAGTTCCAGTGATAGGAAGCCTTTTTCAGCTATACCGACCAGGGCGGTCCAACCGGCTATGCCCGGGGTTGTCCCCTTGGTTATCAGCATCCCCTCATCGAGTATATATTCGAATTGTGCTCCCTGTCCTTTCAAGTATTCTGCTATCTTGCCTGCGCCCTCGTGCCCTCCGACCTCCTCGTCGAAACCGCTGGCAAGGTAAATGGAGCGGGAGGGCTGATAGCCAGCTTTCAGCAGAAACTCAAGAGCTTCCAGGATAGCCAGCAGACTGCCCTTATCGTCCATCGTGCCCCGTCCCCATATATAGCCTTCCTCGATGGCGCCCGAGAAAGGCGGGTATTTCCAGTTCTCATTCGAAGCGGGCACTACATCCTGGTGTGCCATCAGCAGGATCGGCTTTTTACCGGTGTCGCTGCCCTTCCAGGTGAACAAAAGTCCATGTCCATTAATGACCTTTTTCTCCAGCTTTGTATGTACCAGGGGATAAGATTTTTCCAGGAACTCGTGCAGGCCACGGAATGCAGAATAGTCCATAACCGACCTGTCCGGGTTGGATATGGTTTTGAAGCGGACGGCCTCTCCCAGCCGTCCGGCTGCTTCGGCTGCATTAATTGAATAGTCTATCTTTTCCTTGACCGTTACCTGTTTTGATTTGAAGGTTACGGTTCTGACGATTACTATCGCTACAAGCGCCAGGATTGCGATTAACAGAACGGAAATTATGATTACCAGCAACTGCATATGGCTGACCTCCTCCTAAACCGGGTGGCGCCATTTTATCACAATGTTCCCTATTGCAACCATTGACTCAATATAGTATAGTACGCCAAACGTTTGGTAGAGGTTTAAATAAGGAGGATGGCTTAATGTCTCAAGATGGCGATAAAAAGCAATACCACACAGGGGGGTGGAACGCCCACTTTATCATGATCGTCTGCACGCTGCTGTTCATCGTCAATTATATGGACAGGCAGGTGTTCTCAGCAGTGCTGCAGCTGATGAAGGTGGACCTGGGGTTGACGGATGCCCAGTGCGGGCTGGCTTCAACAGTATTTTTGCTGGCTGTACCAATATTTTCTATTTTCATAGCTTATCTGGTCGACCGCTGGAGCAGAAAGAAGGCCCTGGGCATCATGGCGCTATTCTGGAGCGTCTTCACCTTTGTCACCGGCCTGTCGCCGAATTTTAGCGGCCTTTTAATATCCCGGGCTTTGGTAGGCGTGGGTGAAGCAGGGTTTGTGCCGGGAGGCAACGCCATGATCAGCGCTTCCTATTCCCCGGAGAGCAGGGGCAAGGCCATGGGCATATTCAATATGGCTATCCCGATTGGCGCCGCGATCGGCGTGATGGTGGGTGGTGTTGTCGCCGCCAAGTACGGCTGGCGCACGCCCTTCTTCTATTTCGCCATACCCGGTGTATTACTTGCCATCCTGGCCTTCTTCATGAAGGACTATAAAACAACCGATACCGCCGGGGCAGGCGGCACTAACCGCAATTTGGGAACTGCATTAGCGACCGTGCTTAAACTGCGGACGGTCAGGTGGCTTTACCCGGCGCTGGGGCTGACTGTTTTCATGTCTACTACATTTTTAATCTGGACGCCGGCCCTGATCACGCGTGTACTCAACTACGATGCGGGTCAGGCAGGTATGCTGGTGGGTTACATGGGCCTGGTCGCGATCATCGGCTATCCGCTGGGAGGGTTCCTGGCAGACCGCTGGTACAAGAAGGACCCCAAAGGTCGTATGTACCTGGCAGGCATCGCCAATATAGTAGGCGCAGTACTTATTACTGTCGCTATTTTCCTGAAATTGAACACTATCGGCCTTATATGCGCCTTTGTTTATAGCATTTGTGTTTCGATAGCCATCCCGGCCTTTGCCACTGTTTACCTGGATATCGTGCCGGTGGCGCACAGGGGTATTTCCACCAGCCTCGGCCTGGTAGCACAATACGTATTGGGTGGAGCCTGGGGCCCGTATGTGATCGGCGCCGTCTCTGACGCATGGGGTGGAGGAGGAACAGGCCTGACCAATGCCATGTACATCTGCTGTGCCGTCGGTGTTATCGGCGCCCTCTGCTATATTATGGGCGCAAAAGACTATGCATCGGACGCTGAAAAAATAAGACACGAGGCAGTCCTGGCCGCTTAAGACACTGAAGCAATTGTAACGGCTAACAAATGACCGGGGTCAATCAGCCCCGGTCATTTTATTTCATTGATAGCTGGTTTTCTTTATGGTACTGGTGATTGACATGCGCCATCAATTTATTATCTAATTAGCAATTGGTTTTAACGACTGAATGATAAGCGGGCGGGAGGACTTGCATGGCATATAGTAACACTGGATCAGGCTCGGGCAATTTTAGCCTTCTGATAAAAGGAGGTATTGTCTACACCGGCGCCTCTGGTCAGCCTGTCAGGCAGGACATAGCGATAGAAGGCGACCGCATAACCGCCATAGGCAATCTGGGGGGCACTGCCGACAAGGTCATTGATGCCACTGGTTACATAGTTACGCCGGGTTTCATTGACGTTCATAATCACGCAGACATGGTCTTCCCGTTAATTAGATCGATGATGAAAGCCGAAGACGTGCCCGAACTCAAGGGAAACTTTAATTTCCTGTTCCAGGGTGTTACCACCATAGTTACAGGCAATTGTGGCCTGGGCTATACCAGTATAGATGAGTGGTTTAATTACCTGGATTCTTTGAATTTTGGTAACAACGTTTACCATCTTGCGCCTCACGGGAAATTAAGGCTTGAGCTGTTTGGCCCGGAACAGCCACTCAAACTCACTCCCGATCAGCTCCGCCTGTTAAAGAAAAGAATTGAAGAGGAAATGGAGAAGGGCGCCCTTGGCGTATCCACCGGCCTGGAATATGCGCCGGGACAGCTTGCAGATACGGACGAGCTGTGCGATATTGCCGGTGTCGTTGCCCGGCACGGTGGACTCTACGCCACGCACATGAGGGACGAGTCCGGCAGGGGCATTCTCGGTGCCGTGAAGGAGGCCGTTGCCATCGGACGCCGTGCCAATATCCCTGTGCAGGTCTCTCATCTCAAGCTGGGTATCCCTTATGATAAAACGGTTAATGCCGGTAACATTCTTGCAATTATTGAGGACGCCCGTAAGAGTGGTATGGATATTACCGCCGACCAGTATCCATACAACACGGGATCGACCTTCATGACGTGGATGCTTGAAGACAAGGATTTCCTTCTCGATGACCGTGTCAAGCCCGAGTTCAGGACGCCTGAAGGCAAGGTTATGATCGCCAGGGAAGTTAGCAAACGGCTCAAATACCTGGCGCCGGAAGATGTGCTCATATGCCTGTGCACCCAGAACAAGGAATTTGAAGGAAAAACGCTGGGGCAGGTTGCCGGCCTGCTTAAGAAGGATCCGGCCGAGCTGTATGCTGACCTGGTCTGCGTTGATGCTGTACCCATTGTGGTCATGAACAGCCAGGATGGCGCCGCGTTGCGCGAGTTTATAACGCATGAATATGTTTTCACCGGTTCCGACGGACATACCCTGATGAAAGGTATCGGCAAATATCATCCCCGCAGCTATGCCACCTTCACCAGGAAGCTCAGGCAGTTTGTTCTGGACGAGAAGAAGCTCGATCTCAATTTTGCCATACGCTCCATGACCTCCCTGCCTGCTGAGAAATTCAAGATGAAGGGCAGGGGTAAAATTGCCGAAGGCTATTTTGCCGACATCGCTGTGATAGACCTTCAAAATATAAAGGATAATGCAACCTATGCCACCCCCGACAACCTTTCGGAAGGTGTAGTGCATCTGCTTGTGAATGGAATACACACGATTGAGGATGGCAAGTACACCGGGCAAACGGGCGGCAGAGCGTTAAGGAGATAACATGATCAATCTCACTCGCAAATATGGCCAGGAAGAACGATTTGAACTGAAACAATCAGTTGGAACAGAATTTGTGTCCTTACTACAACGGAGACAAATCCGGTCGGATGATTAAGCTATGCTTCTGAAATACCCATATTTCTACGACATAATAATTTCTGACTTTGGCAGAGCAGCTGCAATAGAATACATACGGTCCGTTGCTGAACTCGAACAAAGGACCATTCAACGTCATTTCCTCGATAGAGGCTCTGCATTCTATGACGAATATCGCAGAATAATGTTTACATTCATTGCAGATCTAGGTTATTTCAAGAACAGGCAGATCAATTCAGCAATACCAAAAGGAATATTTGATTCAGATATATTAATCGGATTTAAGGGAGAAGCAATACCTGACGATATAAGAGACAGGATTGCTATTGCTGTTATTGAACAAGTTTATCTGGCCTTAAACCGAGGCTATAAGAATATCCGTATCATTATTCCCTGTAATACAATAAGCCCATTGGGGCATTATATATATAACCTGATAAGCAATCCAGAAGAGTTCAATACCATTATGACCCAGCATTCTGGAGTAAGACACTCATCTCCTGTTTTTTCTCTTTTGGCTAACGCCATATTCAGTTTGTACACTCCTCCAGCACTAGTGATCGATGAGATTCGGAAGGCGCATGCTGGCAAGGTCTCGATACTAGTATTTGGAACGCCAGCAACTGTCCAGATCTATAAAAGCCATATCTTGAAATTGGGTTTAGAGAATCAACTGACAGTATTACCCCTTGAATTCGACGAACAGAACTTGGTAAACCAGGTTATAGAGGCGGCCATCAGCGGTGACACGGCTTCATATGATTCAATCAAGGAAGAGATTAGAGGCCGCATCATTCTGCCGAGGCAAAACGTCGCAGATGATCTTATAGTAATTGAAGCGTGTACTGATATCCGGCTGGGTCTAGGTATCAACAGCCTTGATGTTCTGGTAACTAGGGCTGTAAATGACGTTTATGGTATTGACGGCAAATGATATAGATCAGACAGTTACGGCTATAGCGGATTCCTTTGATGCCATGATTGCCGAGGGCAGTTTGGACTGAATCGCTGCAAGAAAACAAGTGGCTTGTAATATGGCTCCAGCAGAATATGCTCTGGCTATGATGAAAGCTTCATGATCCGCAAAACTAACATGATGGTTAGTACTAAAAGGTGGACAGACTCACAGCCCGGCCACTCTTATTACAAGGATCCGGCAATCTTGTTATTGACAAGATTTATTGACTGGTTTAAAGTTCACAACAATATAAATGCCGGGCTTCAGAAGGATGGATTCATGAATACACAGGACTATATCAAACTGGAAAAAGAATACGGCGCGACTAACTACAACCCGCTGGATGTTGTGCTGACGCGGGGCGAGGGCATCTGGGTATGGGATGTTGATGGCAACCGCTACCTGGACTGCCTCTCGGCGTACTCCGCTGTCAATCAGGGACATTGCCATCCCAAGATAGTCGCCGTTGTGAAGGAGCAGGCTGAAAAGCTGACATTGACTTCGCGTGCGTTCCGCAACGATCAGCTAGGGCTTTTCTACCAGGAACTATGCGAGATGACACATTCCCACATCGCTCTTCCCATGAATAGCGGGGCCGAGGCGGTAGAATCGTGCATCAAAGCCGTCAGGAAATGGGGCTACCAGGTAAAGAATGTCCCTGACGGCCAGGCCGAGATCATTGTCTGCGCCAATAACTTTCACGGACGTACTGTAACGATCGTAGGGTTCAGCACTGAGCCCCAGTACCGCAGCGGCTATGCACCATTTACACCTGGATTCAAAATTATCCCCTTCGGCGATGCTAAGGCGCTTGAACAGGCCATTACCCCGAACACGGTTGGGTTCCTGGTAGAACCGATCCAGGGCGAGGCCGGCGTCATAGTACCCCCAGCAGGCTACTTGAAGGAAGTCCGGCGCATCTGCACGCAGCAGGATGTGATTTTAATGACCGATGAGATCCAGGTAGGTCTTGGCCGCACCGGCCGGCTGTTGGACGAGGAATACGAGGGCGTTGAAGCGGACCTTACCGTGATCGGCAAAGCCCTTTCAGGCGGTTTTTACCCTGTATCTGCGGTGCTATCCAACAAGGAGGTGCTGGGCGTATTCCAGCCAGGCGATCACGGCAGCACTTTCGGGGGAAATCCCCTGGCCTGCGCCGTTTCACGCATGGCGCTTAAGGTGCTGGTGGAAGAAGGAATGATCGAGAACTCGGCGCGCATGGGTGAATACCTGATGGCCCAGTTGCGGCGCATTTCCAGCCCTTATATCGAAGAAGTTAGGGGCAGGGGTCTGCTGATCGGCATGGAACTGCACAAGGAAGCAGGCGGCGCAAGACGTTTTTGCCAGGCATTAATGAACGAAGGCCTGCTTTGTAAAGAAACACACGAAAACGTGATCCGCTTCGCGCCGCCGCTCATTATCCAGAAAGAAGACATCGATTGGGCCATGGAGCGGATCGAACGCGTGCTTACAACGCTGTGATATCTTTATATGTCCGGGCGAATTAATCGGCAGATGGCTGATGATATGAGCAAATCGGGAAAATGTATTGATACCACTTCATTAAGGTCGGATGTATGAGCGTACGTGTGCCGGGCGATCTAATGTATGGCAGCAAAACACGTCCTAAAACGTATGTTATTGCACTTGGCGGCAATGCAATTCTCAGGGCCGGCCAAATGGGTACCATAGAAGAGCAGTTCACGAACCTTCGCCAAACGGGCAAGCAACTGGTCGGCCTCTTGGGAGGGCACAATCACATTGTCATCACGCACGGGAACGGGCCGCAGGTAGGCAATCTCCTGCTTGCCGTGGAATCAGCCAAGGATATTCCACCATTGCCGTTGGATACCTGCAGTGCTGCAACACAGGGGTTTATGGGATATATGATCCAACAAGCCCTGTCCAACTGCCTGAGGGAAATGGGGCTTACACACAATATTACCACCGTCATTACCCAGGTAATCGTTAACGAACATGATCCGGCGTTCAAACGCCCTTCCAAGCCGATCGGGCCGTTCTACTCCTCCGGGCAAGCCGGGAGATTAAAGGAATCAAGAGGGTGGCAGATGGTCAACGATTCGGACCGCGGCTATCGACGCGTGGTGCCCTCACCGGAGCCGCTGGAAATCCAGCAAGCCAGGATAATAAAGAGCATGCTGGACGCTGGAGAAATTGTCATCGCAGTTGGCGGGGGTGGAATTCCGGTAATACGGCGCCCTGACAATTCGCTGCATGGTGTCGAGGCTGTGATAGACAAGGACATGGCTTCCGCACGGCTGGCAATGGATATCGGCGCAGATGTTCTGCTCATTTTAACTGCGGTTAAGACTGTTTTTACGGATTTTGGCAAGCCTTCCCAAAAGCCTCTGTACAGTCTTACGGACGGCGAAGCTGAGGCACTGTTGAAAGAAGGTCAATTCGGCGCGGGCAGTATGGAGCCCAAGATAGTGGCATCCCTGAAATTCCTCAGGGCAACCCCGGCGGGGCGCCACCGCGAAGTGGTAATCACAGCTCCTGAAAAGGCGCTGGATGCATTGGCAGGAATTACCGGAACGAAGATAGCCCTGGGAAAAAGTCCAGCCACGCGTTAGGGCCCGTCAATATACATTCACAGTGACTCTAAATATATTGGATCGACTCCGAGTTATTTATATAGTCACTTAATTCCCCATTTATTGTAAGTGCCGTCTAAATGCTATCAGTGAACGCCCTCAGTTTGACCGCTATATAGTTACTCAAATATACTAGGCACGGGATGTTTTGTGAGGCACCTCTATGATGCAACCAATCTTAGCGCATGATGTTTTTATCAGCTATTCAAGCTACGATAAAGCAGTTGCAGATACTGTATGCGCAAACCTCGAAAGCAGAGGGATACGTTGCTGGATCGCACCGAGGGATGTGTTGCCCGGAGTTCCATATGCCGAAGCCCTCATAAACGGACTGAATCAGAGCCGCCTCATGGTCTTGATATTTTCCAATAATTCGAATACTTCTCCACAGGTAGAGCGCGAAGTGGAAAGGGCGGTTAATAAGGGTATCCCAATCATCCCCTTGCGCATCGAAAACGTTGTACTCTCGAAATCAATGGAGTATTTTGTAAGCTCTTCACATTGGCTAGATGCGTTGACGCCGCCTCTCGAAAGTCACCTGCAAAGGCTTGCTGACACAATTCAAGTTCTGCTGGCAGGTGGGAATGAGAGTTCAACTAGAATGGTGCTGCCACCGTCAAGTCCAACAGTCCTTACGGCTAAAACGCGAAACAAGGCCACGCCCTTGTTAATAATAGTGGGGAGTGTGATTGGCGCTCTTGCTATTATCGGGGTGATTTTCTTAGTCGGTGGTTTTGGACGGCATCCGCAGGGGCAGGGGAACCCTTCAACGTCTTTATCGCCAGCGTCCTCATCTATGGGTGCCCCCAATGCAAATCCTTCTTCTCCGACGGTAAAACCGCCTGATTCATCCGTACCCCCATCTTTATCCAAAGGTCAGTTATATGAGGATGATTTTGCTGATCCATCCTCCGGCTGGAGAAAATTCTCCGATGAAAGCATGGACGCCAATTATGAAAATGGGGAATACAGTCTGGCCGTGAAGAAGTGGAATTGGGGAGGCTGGGTAGTAAACCGGAATGCAGGGCGATTTGCGGATATTTCACTTGACATTGATGCCAGGTTGGTCAGCGGGCCATTTCAAAGCAGTTACGGCGTAGTCTTCCGAGCGCAAAACGATGATAGTTTCTACCGTTTCCTGGTAACTGGACAAGGAGAATATGCGATCCAAAAACGCGATAATGGTGTAGTCCAGGTCTTGCAGAAATACACAAAATCGTCTTTTATCAACCAGGGCAATATCGCCAACCATCTCAGCGTAATTTGTAAAGGTCCTCAGATTATTGTGTCGTGCAATGGGCATCAATTGGATAGCATCAAGGATACTTCGTTTTCGGACGGATTTGTGGGAGTTGCAGTTAATACAGTAGAACCTCCTGCCACTGCCCATTTTGACAATCTGCGTGTCCATGCCGGGAATTAAAGGACCTATATAATCTGCTTTGTGCGATAGACCTGAAAGCCTGCTTTGACAAGAAATTCGGGAATCCCGATAACCGTGGTTCTATCTTTATCTTTCTCCTCTTCGGATAATTGGTCATAGGGAATAAGAGTTGGACTTATCTTCTTTTCATCATTTTTAGGAGTTCCGTACTTCCATCCGGCACGCAGTCTCTCGTTCACAAAGCGGGTGTGTTCCATCCTGGACATTTGCTCAATTTCATCGTCGGAGAACTTGATGGGTTGCGGGTCCCAATCGGATGTCATGATAAAATCGTATCCGAGGGTGTGCAGTTTTTCAGATATATGCTCCGCCTGGTTTCTGTTCGACTCTCTAAGGGTTTCCGGCAGGTCGTCCCATGGTAACATGGAGCGGTTTGTTACAGGCGTTTCGCCTCTACTCATAGCATTTTTTATGTAGTCATCATGAATAGCACGCGCCAGTATCTCATAGGTGCTGCCGCCCCAGATCAACTCCGGCGTACATGATTCTTCCAGCAGGGGAAAGGCATGCACTTCACCGGTAGAGTCATTCTCATTTTTCAGATGACGCAATAGTGTCGTCAGGCCGGCGGCAGTGTTCATGCGTACAATCATCGGAATACTAGGCACCTTCAAATGCTGCCGCAATTTCAATATTGTAGCCAGAGCAACGGACTCATCGCCTAGGCAAATGTATATTTTCCTCGCATTATACTTGCCATTCACTTCTCTTAAAAATGGCGTCCGCTCGAATTCGGGAGAGTTCACGTCTATCTCAATGGGCAGCAACTCACAGACTTTCTCCAGTTCAGGGTATGCAAGGCATAGCGATTCCTTCTTGCTGTTTGCATTTTTATCGACAAGGGTAATACGTAAGCGGCTTCCATTTGTTTCGCTATATCTCCACATTCTGGCGGCTGTTACGACCAGACGTTCCCCCATATGTCCAACTCCGATTACAATTATGTGCTCATTTGATTCGTGCTCGCTAGGGCTAATAAAAGGCCGATATTTGTACAGTAAGACCCTGGTACCACTGTCATAGATATTAAAGAAACTAAGCCGGAATGCATCAATCCTTCCCATTCTGATCTCGCGTTCTCTGAGGAAACTCCATAGCCGTAGATCCACTATATGCGCCAGACACGACAGCGCATTGCCCTTCCTGTTACCCACAATCTGCCGTACATACAAGGCGATTTCGGTATTAGTGCCGTCACTGCTGCAGACGGAGATGACATGCCTGGCTTTATCCACCCTGGCCCTTCGTAGCAATTGAGGGTCCGCTGCATTGCCTGTAAGAACGATTGCTCCCCGGTCCCGGCAATGACCAATCAACGGGTTATTCTCATCGCGTTCAATTATCACCACATTTGCTCCAAGAGCGCGGTAGCTGTCTGTTAGCAGCAGTCCTTTCTGGCCCAATCCGCATATAACGATATGGTCTTTTATAGCACGGAGGCGGAGCATTTGCACCTGGTCGCGAAAAATAGCCAGCAGAGCTTCGGCTGCGATATAAAGAGTTGCTATGGCGGCCAATACTCTTGCAACCTGCAACTCAATATTCAATGTGCCTTGAAGCGGTGTGGCTGCAGGGTTGACCATCCGTAGCGTATAGTAAACATCGTCCCAAACGGTATTCGGTTCGCCAATTGAGGAGAAGTATTTCACATGCCCGATATACCCGAGGATTATCGATACAAGCAGCAGGGCTGCAGCCAGCGGCAGGCGGTAATCCGCAAGCCATTGTGCCACTTTTTCTATGAGAGGAGGCTTGTCCCTGCGCTTACGGGACGGTCCAGTTGTATTTTTTTCCAGGCCGTTTTTCTTCACCATAATTATATCTTCCTCAACTTTCCCGATATGCTGCGCCGACACCTGCCTGTAAATGTGCTATTTATTTTCTTTAATGACAATGCTGCATGATTTTACCACTTATTAAACCACATTTGTCAGGGCGAAGATTGTATGGATAGAATGATTTTGTTATCATTCATAAACTGGTTCTGAATCTATATGCAGTGTATACGGCTAATTTATTTTTAGGAGTGTCGTTTGGACGTAGTTATCAAGCTGCTGCGTGATTTCGGTATGACGTTCGTCCCGCTTTTTGTGGCGATGGATGCAGTAAGCGCCGTCCCTATCCTGTTGTCTATTACTAGCCATATGAATGAGAAACGGCGTAATGGTGTGATCCGTTATGGACTGATAACTGCAGTTGCATTAGGCTTGGTGTTCATTGTAGTCGGCAAAGGCATCTTCTTATTCATGGGCATCACGGTTAATGATTTCCTTATTGCAGGCGGCTCAATATTGTTTCTGCTGGCGGCCAAGGAGCTGGTAGTTGGCAAAATGTTCGAAGCGCAGGCCGCTATCAGCGACGATGCAATAGGGGTCGTCCCGTTGGGGACTCCCCTGGTAGTCGGGCCGGCCGTCCTTACAACCCTCCTTATTTTAGTAGACCAATATAATATTTTTATGGTGACCTTCTCGTTCATCGTAAATTTATTGCTGGCCTGGTTGTTTTTTGCTCAGGCGAACAGGTTGGTTAAGGTATTGGGAAGTGGTGGGGTACTGGCACTGTCGAAAATATTTGCTCTTCTGCTGGCGGCGATTGCCGTAAGTATGATCCATAGGGGAATAATAGCTTTTATCGGCTAAGGTAGGAAAAATATGTGGTTATGCACTAATTGCAGGCATCTTGAGATCGCTGAAGTAAAGCCGGAGCATTGCCCCGTCTGCGGAGTGGCTGCCGATAAGTTGGTGGAATATTCTAATTCAAAAATCAAGGGAACTGAGACAATAAAAAGGCTGCAGGAAGGCTTTGAAGCTGAATCAAAAGCGAATATTCGTGACCTGGCCTTTGCGTTTAAGGCCGAACAGGAAGGATACCCGGCCATTGCCGGGCTATTTAGGGCAATTGCTGAGTCCGAGGCTGTGCATGCTTTTCACCATCTTCGCCTCCTTGGTGTTATAGCTGATACACAGGAAAACTTGCAGGCGGCCTTTGAGAGGGAGAACTATGCTACCGAAGCGTACCCGGACTTTATCAAAACGGCTGAATCGGAAGGAAACCAGGCGATTGCGACCATTTTCGGATATCATCGCGATGTAGAGCGCGGGCATGCCAAGCTATACGAGAAAGCACTGGATAGGCTGATGGATCCCCAGGGAGTTGAATATTACGTTTGCAGCGTGTGCGGCTATGTTTCTGTTGGCAGTGCACCCGATCAATGTCCGATTTGCAATGCACCCAAAGATAAGTTCAGACGCATAGATTAATTTGGGAATGCTTCCTGCATTTGTCAGCGCATCTTTAAATACATCTGTTTCAGGTCTTCTAACCAGATAGCCGGTTCAGCATCGGACGGCATCCTCCAGTCTCCCCTGGGTGACAGGCTGACAGAACCAACCTTTGGGCCTTCCGGCATGCAGGTCCGCTTGAACTGGTTATTAAAGAAGCGCTTGATGAAATTCTCAAGCCATTTATGCAGTTCATCCAGTGTGTAGCGGTTGTCGAATAGCTTGCGTTTCCTGGCTTCGTTTGCCAGGAAAAGTATCTTTCCGGGCCTGGCTCCCAGCCTGACAAAAGGATAAAGGTAGAAATCAGCCAGTTCAACCGGTCCAATGATATCCTCGCTCATCTGGGTGATCTTACCCTTGGCCGGACGTCTTAACTCCGGTGAGATGGGTGTATCGAGCACGTCATATAACACCTTCTGTGCCGCTGTTTTGGCCAGTTCTTCATCGGCTACCCAGCGGATAAGGTAACGTACCAGAGTCTTTGGGACCGAGACGTTGATATGGTAATGAGACATGTGGTCCCCAGAGAATGTGGCCCATCCCAATGCCACTTCGGTCAAATCACCGGTTCCGAGAAGGATACCGTTCAATTCGTTGGCTTTGTTGAAGAGAAACTCCGTGCGGTAGCGTGCCTGGATATTCTCAAACACGATATCTTCCTCGCCGTTATGGCCAAGGTCCGACAGGTGGGCCTTGCATGTGCGTGTTATGTTCAAACGCTGGATGTTTACACCTAGCGCTTTACATAAAGCTGTAGCGTTGTCTCTGGTCCTGCTTGTGGTGCCGAATCCGGGCAATGTATAGGCGAAAATGTTTTCCCGCGATAATTTGAGGAAGTCCATCGTCTTGACAGCTGCGAGCAGAGCCAGAGTAGAATCCAGGCCGCCCGAAACGCCGAGGACGATGCGCTCCATCTTTGATCCGGTAAGTTTTTTAGCCAGCGCAGCTACCTGCATAGAAAAGGTATCACGGCACCTTTCGGCGCGTCGGTCAGGGTCTTTTGGAACGAAAGGCTGGGGATCTATTGTCCGGAATAATGTATCGGCGGAAATATCATTAATGAAGGCTTCAATAATTCTAAATGACTTCAGATGCTGCGTGCATTGCCTGAAACTGGTTAATAACAGTCGGTCGTGCACCAGCCTGTCTATATCAATATCAGAAATGACAAGTTTAGGATCGCGGACCAATCTGCGTGACTCTTCCAGTATCGTGCCGTCTTCGGCTACAAGGGTATGTCCGCCGAATATGATATCGTTAGATGATTCATTTACACCAGTAGAGACATAACAGAAAGCCGCCGCGCACCTGCCTGATTCTGAAGACAACATTGTCCTGCGCCAGTCTGCCTGGGCAAGGATCTCATTGCTGGCAGAGATATTAACAAGGATGTTTGCGCCGGCCAGCGCCTGGTACTCATGGGGCGCAAGCGGTACCCACATATCCTCGCATATTTCAACGCCGATAATTGCTGAAGCAAGTCCCTGGACTGAGAAAAGGATATTGGAACCGAAAGGCACTGTTATGCCGCGGATATGCGCCATATCCGAGCAGGCGTCGTCTCCTGACACGAACCATCTGCCCTCATAGAACTCCTTGTAATTAGGCAAATAGGTCTTTGGGATGATTCCTAATAGCCTGCCGGAGTTGATCACTGCAGCGCAGTTGAAGATCTTCTGATCGACGCATAATGGCAAGCCCGCAATTACTGCCATGCCGTAGCCGGTGCTTGCTTCAACTAGCCTCATCAATCCTTCTTCAGCTTTTGCCAGCAAGGTATGTTGTTGTACCAGGTCACCAATAGTGTATCCGGTTATAGACATCTCGGGGAATACAAGTACCTGGACACCTTCCGACCGGGCTTTCTTTATTATGTCTATCATTGACGAGACATTGAAGTCTACATCGGCGACTCTGAGTCGAGGGACTGCTGCGCCTATTCGTAGGAAACCGAGATCTTTATTTAAATATATCTTTTCCACCAATTTAGTCCTCCCCTGGGAAGTTGGGCCGCCCTTCAAGCGAATCTCTTCCCTTCTATAACTATCTCACCGCCTGGCTTGATGGCGGTTGCGACATTTTCATCGGTTTTGACCTTGAGATCATTGCTTTCCATCAGGGGTTGCGTAATCCTTTATTGATGCACGTTGTGCTAGCTTTGGTTATAATAAACCGTTAAATAAATAAAATCAAAATTGATATATGGCATATTGTAGTTGCCGGGAGTGTGGCGCTTAAATGGCTAAAGTTGTTCTTCTTAGGCACGGCGAAAGTACATGGAACAAGGAAAACCGGTTTACGGGTTGGACCGATGTAGATCTTTCGGAGAAAGGCATGGCGGAAGCCAGGAAGGCGGGGGCTGCATTAAAGCGGGAAGGATTTGTATTTGATATAGCCTACACATCTGTACTCAAACGTGCGATTCGTACACTCTGGATTGTAATGGATGAAATGGATTTGATGTGGGTTCAGGTCAAGAACACTTGGCGGCTAAACGAAAGGCATTACGGTGCGCTTCAGGGTCTGAATAAATCCGAAACTGCCAAAAAGTACGGAGAGGACCAGGTGCTGATTTGGAGGCGTAGCTACAATATACCTCCGCCGGCGTTGAAAAAGACTGACCAGCGGTATCCGGGTAATGACAGTCGATACTGTACATTATCGGAGGGTCAGATCCCTTTATCGGAAAGCCTTGAGGATACATACAGGAGATGCTTGCCGTATTGGCATAAGACTATAGCCCCGGCTGTCAGGTCGGGGAAAAGAATTATTATTTCAGCGCACGGCAACAGCCTGAGGGCGCTGGTGAAATATCTTGACCGCGTTAGTAATGACGAGATTGTCAACCTTAATATTCCCACTGGCATACCGCTTGTCTATGAATTGGATAAAGACCTCAGGAAGATAAAAAGCTACTATCTGGCGGATGAGGCCGACCTGGAGAAAGCAAAGAAAGCTGTCGCCGATCAGGGGAAAGCTAAATAGCTGTAGCTATTTTATTGCTTCGATAAGTACTTTTTCTCCCTCTTTAAGTCCCGATACGATCTCAGTCATCTTTTTGTTCTGCATGCCGATTGTTACGGGCCGTTTTTCGGTAGTGGCGGTGGATGGGTCGGTTACTAAATCCACCCAGTAATCGCCGGAGAGTCCTTTGATGGCCCGATTGGGTACCTGGAGGACGTTGTCGCGTTTTCCTATAACGATATCAGCCGTAGCGGTCAGGCCTCCTCTCAAGTCAGTGGTATTTTCAGACGGGTCCAGGTAGACCTCGACTGGGAAGTTAACCACGCCTGCTTGCAGTGTACCGAAAGGGGAAACGAAAGTCACGTGACCGTTAAGCTTTTGGCCGGGAAGGGCGTCGACGGTGAGGATAACAGGCTGTCCGACTTTGACCTTGGTGATATCGATTTCATCAATAACGCCCGTCATCCTGATGGTCTTGGTATCCACCAGGTAGACGGCAGTTTTGGAAGAGTAATCGAATTGTGAGAGTTGGTCGTTGACTTTAACGTCGACGGCGACAATAGTTCCGTCGAAGGGTGCAATGATTTCAGTGTTAAGCAGCTCCTGTTTGGCTTTATTGAGGTTGATCAAGGCGGTCTCGATATTGATGTTGTAATTGCGCAGGGTTTGAGGGTTAAGGCCGGCGCGGTAAATGGTCTCACTCTCGTCCAAAATCATATTGCTCATAAGCAGGTCATGTTCTGCCATGCGCAGTTTTTCGGACACTTTTACGCGGTCGAAGTCGTTGAGGTAAATCATATTTTCGATCTCGGCGATGGCGTCGAGCACCTGTCGGGAGATGGCCAGTGAGGTGGATGTATCGGGATAAGTATAGGCGCCTGGAAGGCGTGAATTCTGTTTGACGATGGTATGAGCTTCATCGAGTGTAGTGATCAGGCTGTTTATGGAAGACAATGCGGTAGGGTAATCGCCGGATTCGATCAGTTGTTGAAGGGAAGCCAGGCTGCTAAGTTGGGCGTCGAGGACGGCGATTACATGGTCGAGCTCGGGGAAAACGGGCATAGGTTGGTCAAGGGCATTGTACTGGGTTTGTGCAGTATCGAGTTTGGGGTCAGCATAGACCGACCTGGCGGCCTTGAGGTCATAACCGGCCAGAGAGAGGTCGGATGCCGCATCGGCGTATTTAGCATTTGCCAGGTTAGCTTTGGCAGAGGCGATTTCCTCTTGGGCCTGTTCGAAGCGCAGGAGAGCGGTGGCCAGTGAGTAGAAAGTGGGATAGTGGCTGCCGCAGCAGGTCTGGACAACGCTGTTGATGGCCTGTTCGAGGGCGTATTGGGCAGCCTCCACGGTCAGGAGTTGGGTAGTATTATCCAGCCTTGCAAGGAGTGTGCCGGCCCTGACAGGCTGGCCTTTCAGACGGTATTGCTCAGCCGGGATATCCTTGACGGTGCCCGGGGTACCGAACTTTAGTTGCACCTGGTTGGGCATATCGAGGTTGCCGTCTGAGGAGACGGAGAGTATAAGGTCGCCGCGTGTTGTAGGAGCCATCTGGCTGGGGAGGATTTCCTTTTTCTGCTGGGCGCAGGACGAAAAGATAACAGCCAGCAAT
>JBEKCL010000050.1:0-18693 GCA_050014895.1 Dehalococcoidia bacterium | reverse complement strand
GGGACGTGGTAGCCGAAGCTGAGGCCGTTGTAGACAAGGCCGCGAAAAAGGCGAAATCGGCAAAGACCGAGAAGGGCAAAGACGCTAGCAAGCCAAGCGTCAAGCAAAGAGAAGCCGTAGGCGCAAAAGTCAAAGCGCGCTAGTTAAGCTGGCAGTTACCCAAGTGCGGGCTGAGATGACAAAACCCAAGAACAAGGCCGCCAAAGGGCCGGATCAGTGCTTCTGGCAATGTACCAACCACTGTCAGAAGGGATATCGGGCTAACCAGCCTTGTCCCGGCTGTTTCCTCTATCAAAGCAACTCACGAACGATACGGAAGTTGAAGCGGCTTCATTTCATGTGAGCCAGTTGCCATTATCAGAAAATACGGACAAAGCCAATAAGAACGCTAAGCCAAATGAAACGAAAGCAAAAGGCGGATTATTGTAACTCCGCCTTTTGCTTTTTTTGGCCTAATGCATATATCAAGAGCACTATCCTCACACAAGTTCGAAAGAGAGCGGATTCCGAGATCCGCTCTCTTTTTTTGTTCATAACATGCGAGAACTCGGCGGGAGAACCGTCATGTATATCCTGACTACGGCCGCGTTGAAAGGGGATTGACAAAAGCCAAAAAGTTGGAGTTATTTCATGTTTTGCCTTCGGCAAGCCTTTCCAGATAGTCAAGAAGAAAAAGGTCCAATAGCCGGTCACGTACTTCTGCTGTGAGTCGGCCATCACGCGTGTACATTTTGGTCGCTTCTAAATATACAGTAGCCAAGGCTACATTGACAGTGGCTTTGTCAGTATCCTTCTTCTGATCAGGATGGCGAAAACGTATATGTCCCAGTATGCCCTGTCGGGTAAACCATCCTCCGCAATATGGGCATTGGGCCCTCGTTTTGTTGATCACGGAGGAAGCTAGGATGAGACTGTGGCGGCAAAGAAAATGCTACGGGGTAATTGAACAACGCGGCTAGTCTGTCTTTTTTGGTTTATTACACAATTCAGGCGATTGTGTGACTTTAAAAAAGAACTATTGTGGAATGGCCGCAAAACGCTATAATCTAGTATCAGAAGGACTTCTTTTTGGAGAAAATTGCTCAATCACAAGAAATCCTCCTGGAGGTGAGATGAATTTGTGGCTGAAAAGAATCGCCCGCACCAGCGCCTGGGTGCTTTTAGTATGCGTTGCAGTTCTGTTTTTTTCAGGTTGGGGCATCACCCAAACGGGGGTCATATATCAAATTACCTTCGGTCTTGTTGACCGGCGTCTGGCAGACTCGATCCACAGGGCAACCAATCTTCCATTGGCATTTTTCTTCTTATTACACGTACTGATAAATATTAGGTTGCACATAACCAGCAGACGCCCTTATATCGTGTGGCTGACTAACGGAGTCTTGATTGCTATTGGCGTGTGCATTATGTGGCTGGTCGTGTATATGGAATATTTTCGCTTGGGAGGATGAAATGAAAATTAAACTATTGGTTCCGGTCACTATATTGGTTGTAATAGCTGTTGTAGTATTGGCTGCTTGTGCACCGGCTTTCACGCCCGCTATTGCAGGGGAAGTTGAGGCCACAGAGTTTATGGGCCACAAACTGACGCCCATAGGCCAGCAGAGAAATAACGCTCTTAAGGGCACTCAGAACGTTGACAGGTCAACTTACAAACTGGCCGTTGATGGCCTGGTAGACCGTCCGCTTAGCTTAAGCTACGCTGATTTACAGACATATCCTCAGATATCGCAGCTCATGGATTTAGACTGCGTCGAAGGCTGGAATTTCACCGCTAAGTGGACTGGTCCCGCTCTCGCTGCTCTTTTCGATGATGCTAAGGTCAAACCGAAGGCTACTATTGCTATTTTCCACACCGCTGATGTCCCTGACGGATATAGTTCACTGGATTTAAACTATATTTATGACAACAAAATCATTATTGCTTTGAAGGATAATGACATCACCCTCCCGGCGGAAAGGGGGTTCCCTTTCCAGGTTGTAGCTATGAGTAAATTCGGCTATAAATGGGCCAAGTGGATTACTCGTATTGAGCTATCTTCCGATACTAATTTCCGTGGCTTTTGGGAAGGCGCCGGCTATAACAACAATGCCGACGTCAATGGCCCGGCATCTGAACAAGGTCGATAGCACCAATTAATAATCTCCCCGAAAACTCGTACTCTATTGGATGGTTTTCAGGGAGATTATCATTGATTAGCTCATGAATCCGTTCAGAGCGGGCAGTTTACGTTTATGTTAGTCGGTGTAATTTTGTAGCCGGATGACATTACGTCTGCAGCAGACTTCAAGGTATTCGGCACATAATCAGCAGGAACTGTTACGAGCATCACCTGCCAGAAAGCTGAATAACCTTTGTCGCCGGGGATAACGTCAACAATGTTGCTCTGCCCCTTTACGAACATGGGATTGCCCTTGTCATCCATTCCGGTGATCAAGGCCCAGATCGGCGCGGCGATATCCGCATTCGCTCGGAAATCGTAGTAGAACACTTTCTGGCCTTTATACCAGCCCTGTATAAGTGCCCTATTGTCCTGGATGGTCGATCCCGCCGGTACGACAGGGCAGTTGACCAGCATATCGGTGGTTTTCATGGGGAAATTTCCTTTCATGACATCAGCGGCGGTTGTTATCGAGTCCGGCTGATAGGTGCGTGGCACGGTCACCAGCACCAACTGCCACAAGTCACTATACCCGGCATCACCAGGTATAACGTCTATAACATTGTGGCCGCCTGTGACAAAGTCAGGCGAGCCGTCAGCCTTGTTGCCGTAGATAAATACCCATATAGGAGCTACGGGTGGTATGCCATTTACCAGCGGCGTATTAGTGCCAAAATCGTAGTATTGGACAGTGCGTCCCTTGTACCAGCATGAGACTAAGGTATAATTCTTGGCTGCTGGTGCTGTGGCTGATTGTTGTACCATCTCTGTCGGCTTCGCACTGACTGCAGGCGGCGTCACTGTTTTGGCTGGCCCGTACGCTGGCTGAGCCGAGCAGCTGGCAACAAGCAACAACTCTGTGAGCAATAAGATTCCCGCGTAAATCCATTTCATGTTAATCATCCCCTACTCCATTTTCGTGGTTTCACTATTCTATAGCGATGTTGCGGGAATAGTCATAAAATTTCATGAAAAAAAGTCAAATTTCTGTGAAGAATCCACGGGATGGATGGATTGTTTGCGAAGCTTTAATAAGAGAGGGACCGATATGCCAAAACGTCCAGTAAGGTCAAGATAGTGGCAAGCGCTCCCGAAAATATCAATGCCAAGGTGGTTTATCCGGTAGCTATTATCAAAGCCAGCAAAAATGATGCCGTCAAAGTCTACGAGAACTTTCTCTTTAGTAGACTGGCAAAGGTTATCTTCGAGAAATATGGATTCAGCACAGCTAGCAATTAGGACAGCGGCAATAAACGGGACTGATAGTTACGCTGATTATCAAGTAGGGGCAATTCCCGAGCCGGGTGGATAGGTGAAGGGCCCGCAAGGACACCATGGGCTTGGCTTTAGCTGACTGCTGATTGCCTGATCAAGAACGGGCGACCCCGTAATAGAGACTGTAATTGTGTTTACCCACTTAACATTAGCAACACCGCCCAAACCGTAAGCAACTATACGTGCCGGAAAACCGCGATCAATCGATAAGATGGTGCCGTTCATCATGTAAGCTAATATCGTATCGCCAGCCATAGCTTTTGCGACATGCATCGGCCTGGGTGAGTGCGTCCTATCAGGTCCCGTAAAAGTGACATAGACTGCGGAGTCTTTAACCCCAGCCTTATTTAATAAATCGCCTACCTGAACGCCTACCCACTCATAAATTCCATAGATGGCGGCATTCTGCCGGCTGTCCTGCTCCTGGCTACTGAGAACATTGCCATAATGACTGCTGCCGTTGCTATCGCACTCGATATACTGTATTACTTTTTTTACCGGCATTTTTAGTAGGTGGTCGTAGGTTAGTGTTATCGGAATATTCACTCCATCGCCTTGTATGCTAAGAGTCCATTTAGTTACGTCTATAACCGGGGCTGGATTGCGGACAGAACTTAAAAGCATTGGCATCTTACTAGCCCAGTCTGTAGCCCCACTTCCCGCCGCTAAAGTTAAGAATTTGCGCGGTGCCATATCTGTATTCTGTACCTCAGCTTCTATTTTCCGCGTTATCCCGCCATCACCCATTTTCTTCTCTCCTAACAACGATAAAAGGCAGCCAAACTTGCCTATGCTTAAATATCCACTTCTCAGACAATATGTCTACTACAATAATCATAAAGCGAGGTCAATAATTATGCAATTTTGGACCCAACTGTATGGATTCGAACTTCCACACAGCCAGTAGCAAATAGTTTCGTTGCGGGGCTACTACGATAACCCAAAGCCCTTCGTGTTTCAGGTGGAGTTTAACTCTCCCTCGCCTCCACCAGAAACACAACACATTACCAATTCTGAGAATTGGTGGGTTTGCTGATATAACTTGAATAGCTGATCCTTCTCGCCAAACCGCCACCTGAAAAATAGGGATAAACGGCGGTTTTGGCTTTATTGAGATAATTGATTTTGTCTTCTTGGCATCTATATAAACGCCGCCCAATATACTGAGCAAGAGTTTTCGTCTCTCCGCCAAATTCGCCTTAGCCCAGAGCTTGGGCAATTCCCGAAGTAACTTCCCGGCTTTCTCAACGGCGCTCGCTTGCAGCTTAAGACCTCGAAAAAGGAAGAATTGCCAATAGGTCTATGGACATTGGCTGTCTGCTTAAAATGTGGCATGGTGCTTCAATACGATAAGACCTTCCACAAAGATGGCTTGTTTTTTGAAGATGAGCATTTCGAATATCCGAAGTGCGGCCCTGTAAAAGAGGTCATCGAAGTGATAAGCCGTCAGAAGGTCAAAGCTAAAGAATGGGGCAAAGAGACTCCGGAAGAAAGAGAAGACAAGGGCTCATAAGCCGGAAAGCCCTAATTATACAATTGACTAATTTACGGGGGTGAGGTCACGATTGACCTGACCCCAATAACGCTACCACTGATTACTTCGTTGTCCCGGTTAAAATAGCCTCCGGGGCTGTTGGTTGGTAATTTCCGGCGCTGTGCGGTCGGATTTGATTATATTCTCTCCGCCACTGGTTAATCTATGCCTTGATTTGCCAAGGGGATGAATGTGCAGTGGTAGTAACTTAGTTTACGTTCGGAAGACCTTTCAGTGTCCAAAACTGCTATTTAGCTTCGCCACATAGTCACCATTGAACGAACATAGGGATGTCTACGTGGCCATATAGCTATAAAATAGCGATAAAGTAGCAGCTATGAATCACCAGGCGTGCAGTTAGCTGGTTATATTTTTCAGAAGTGGTGGTTCTTGCGAGGTAGGTAAATTGGATAAAAACCAACTTCATTTGTCGGGGAATTCGCTTTTACGCTATGGGGCACCATGTTCTGATTTTTCTTATTAAATAAAGATAAGTAGCTTGCCATATTAGGCATCACATTGTCTGGAGCGAGTGACCTGTTTGAATCTAGCTATCTCCCCTGTAATCTCCAGTCCGGCATTGCGCCCGCTCCCCTCGAAGATGAGCCTCTCATGTCCACGTTCCAGCCGGCATAGCTTCACGTGTATTTCCGAGGTCATACTCTCCGCAATCCTGCCTTCCATGGCACCCTCATTCGGAGCTGCCAGGTCTGTAGCGCTGGACTTGTGTGCTTCTACCTGCAAATAGTAGCCCCGCGAAGTGAATCCAGCCGTCAGCGATTGAGTGTCTACCTTAAGCTCATCGATGCTGGCGCCGTTATACGTTGTGAAGCGGTAGAGATGCTCTCCACAGAGAAAGCCCACCATGAAACCGTCGAAAGCACCGCCCAGCCAGGGGATATTGGCAATCGACACCATGATGGAGGTGCCAGGCTGGCCGAAATGATTGGACTGTGACCAGACGTAATAATAAGGGAAAGAACGTCCCCAGTCCTTCTCGATATACCCGAGCCCTCCGTTAAAATCGATATAGCAGCCGTCTATCTTGAGGCCGCCCTTTATGTCGTGATTAAAGCTCACCACGGCATGATAGCATTCCATGAATGGCATAAATGCATACCAGCCCATGGCACCGGGTGAACAGGCCGTCGACGGCCAAGGGATGATGCCATCAAAAATCAGCGTCCCGCTGATAGATGTTTCTGCATCGCTGATATTAATCTCGACCTTATCGCTGCTGAAATAGCTCTGCCCAACCCATAGCTGGAAAGTTTTATCCGAATATCGAAAGCTGCTGATATCGTACCTGAAGTATTTGCTGGAGGCATCCTTGCCGTTGAGTAACTGAATAAAGCAATGCGCATCGCCCTGCTTGTCAAATGAGACTCCGGGAATCACAGCGTAGATATTCTTCCCTTGCCTATCGACCAGCTTGAAATACCAGCCCTCGAAATGAGCCCTCATCCTATTGGTGCCCTGGTATATGGCGGGATGCCATATATTCACAATGCGCCTTATCACCAGTCTGGCCTCCAGATAATATTAATAGTCAGTGTAGCTCGCAGAGTCACAGTACGCAATAGCTGAGGAAAGCCTTGAATCGCAGAGGTTACTTTGATGCCAGCCAGCTGACCATCCCGAATATCCGTTTGAGAGCCTGTCTCTATACCCGTTAATTGGTTGTGTGAGTTCGACGATAGAAATGCAAATAAATATGCAGACCCAGCAAGATTATGAACGGAATAATTAGATTAGTGTGAATAACTAAGGACCAGCGTCTAATCAAAACTCCTAAAGAGACAGGTTCAATTATTCCGAATTGCGTTATTCCAAAACCTGTGGCAATAAACAATATGATAGTTATTAGCAGAAGCCACTGAATTATCTGTCCTGTAAGCCTTGCCCTGAAAATGTTTCCCATTGTCTGAGAAATCCTTTGTCCTATGTTACCTTTCAATTCTCAGTTGACCTCAATTCGCACCAACCACTTAACCCATATATTTCCATAATGTCCTTTTGCGATCAGTCTCAAAGGAAATCCATGTTCAGTTGGCAATGTCTTTCCATTAACCATGTATGCCAGGAAGACGCCCGCCTGTTGGGCTTCCTCAATAGACAGCGTTTGCCTGTACCCGTCTTTCCCGATAAAGGTTATCTTCTGGGCCTCTGGCTTTATATCTGCAGTTTCCAGTAACGTTGCGACCGGGATTCCCGTCCACGCAGCATTGTCAACGAAAAGCCCGGGGCAGATCAGCAGGACAGTCTCCGTGACTTTGCGATAGGACATCAACGCTCCATAGTCCAGGGAAAGAGGCTGGTCGACAAGTCCATCAATGCTTAGCCGGTATTGCGCGATGTCTATCGATTGGGGGTTACCGGTCGTGTGAATTTCTTCAATTGGTGTGATAGGTAGCCTTGAATTATCCACGTCGGCCGGGTCACTATGAATCAGTTCCTGAAGATCAATGTTGCTGCCTTCAGTTATTGGTCGAGAATCATTTGTTTGTGCTGACGGGGGCTCCCCGGCCTGGCGCTCATTTGTTGAATTTTCCACAGCGATTGGATTCTGCGGATTCACTGCGGCTTGAGACGATGGTGCAGAAGCCTGGCGTGTTGACTCAGGTATACAAGCAAACATCGACACCAGTATCGCTGAAAGCATAATTGCCATACTAAATAGAGATACTATTTTCATATTATCTATAAAACGCACAACTTACCTGTAAGTTGCCTGCTATCATCCATGTATTTTTAATTATCATGCTCGAGCAAGCTCTTGTATGTGACTTTTATCTGGATTATCTGAATGGATACCTGCGTCAGGATACGGTGTTACATAAATAGAGGTCCTGCCGTAGTTGCCTGAGTTTCGATAATTGAAGCTGAGTTCTTATCATCTCGTTCGTTATCTTGGCACGGCCCAGACGATATCGGATCTCAGGTATGCCTGAGCACCTCCAACTACACCCACACCAATAACCTGTATTTTCATTATTAGTCGCCTCCCTAAACTATTTGCCAAACAGCATGCATATTAAGATACGTTAATGACTCTAAATGGTGGCCAGCATATAGTCGAGTTATTTAGTTTATCAGAAGGAATCATCCTCAGCCGAATTACGACAACATCGGGATGTTTACGTGGACATATAACGAGAATTAAACAATCCGTCATCTTGTGTTGTCATACCGATGTTTCCCAAAATAAGGCCTCTGTAACTTCACTGGCGTCCGAAGAGCAACTGCTAGCAAGCGTGTCATCAACAAAATCTGGCGGACGCTGAGGTACAACAGGAACGCTATGTGGTTGCTCCTGCGTCATGATAGAATATGCCGGAGGCCCGATGAAGGTGACGTCAGACAAACTGCACGCAAGAATTGTCCAGGACATAAACAAATCCGGATTCCTGTCCGAGCTGCTGGTGGCGAAAGAACTGGTTAAGAACAGGTGGGACGTACGCAACTCGGTAACGTTCCTAGACAAAGATGAATCCAAAATGCGCGAAATAGACATCATTGCATTCCACTATAGATTCGATGAGCCCCATGACCTTTCGGTAGAGATCACATTGGCAATCGAGGTGAAGAACGGCAATGACAAGCCCTGGCTTGTCTACACGTTACCCGTGTCCGACTCAAGGAACCTTCAACCGGCCAGTCGATGCATTCTCACATACGTCCACAATCTTAGCGACATCGTAACCCACGACCTGCTTGTGGACGGCCTTCCCCGGCAGCGGTGCCGCCAAGTTGGCATCTCATATGGTGAAGCATTTAAGAAAGACAACGTTCCATCACAGATCTATACGGCACTGGTAAAGTCCTGCAAGGCAGCCCAATCTGAAGTTGAACCACTTCAGTCAGCCGACAAACAACTACAAGGCCTTAGCTTTAGGCAACTTGCCATATTCCAACCGGTCGTGGTACTCAACGGCACGCTAATCGAGGTACGACTAAGCCGTGGTGACAAAATCCGACTGGACGAAAGGCAATTTATTCCGGTCACATTGGGCAATTTTATGCCGAACACTACGCGGGAAGCGTTCTATCCCGACATTGTCACCATGACTGGCCTTAGCCCCTACCTGCGACATCACGCACAGTGGGCGCGAGCACTGGAGCGCAATATCATCCTACGTCTCAGCAATCTAGCCCAGAGTAAAATTTGTCAAAATAGGCTTTCTCCTATGTAAGGCCACCGACGTCAATGGCGGGATCACACATTCCATCGTAATGTTCAATCACACATTACGATGAATTGTTTGAGGAAGACAAAGATAAAGGCAGATAAACTGTAAGAAGTATACCGGGATTCCTTTTAAAAGCAGGCTTTCAGATTTATCGCACAAAGCAGACTAAATAGGTCATCTAATTCCCGGCGCGGACACTTAGATTATCAAAATGGGCAGTGGCAGGAGGTTCTACTGCAGTTACTGCGACTCCCACAAACCCGTCCGAAAACGAAGTGTCCTTGATGCTGACCAGATCATGCCCGTTGCATGCAACATCAATCTGAGGGCCCTTGCACGTTACCTTGAGATGGTTGGCCGTATTACCCTGGTTGATGAAAGGTGAATCTGTATATTTCTGCAGAACGTGGATAACGCCGCCGGTCCTTTTATCAATTCTAAATGCCCCCTGCCCTGATAACAGACAACGGTAAAAACTATCATCGTTTTGCACGCGGAAGACCACTCCGTAGCCGCTCTGAAACGAACCGCTGACCAACCTGGTATCTATGTCAAGGATCATATCCGCAAATCGCCCCGCATTCCGGTTGGCTACCCAGTTTCCCCAGTTCCACTTCTTTACAGTTAGGCTGTATTCACCATTTTCATAATTGCTGTCCTGGCTTTCATCAGAGAATTTTTTCCACCCTGAGGATGGGTTATCGAAATTATCCTCGTACAATAATCCTTCAGCTTTTAGACCGGGAGCAGAAGTGGCTGCCGGTTTACTCGCTGGCGATGATAGATTCGGACCCTTCGGAAGACGCCCGAATCCACCTGTCAGGAAAATCACACCTATAACGGCCAGGGCAACAACTACACTTGCGACTACGATAAGAGGTAAGGCCTTATTCTTCGGTTTAACGTTAATAGTTGTCGGAGAAGTTGCGGATGGCACCGGTTCTGCCAAACTCGTGTTTCCACCTGACAGTAGGACCTGGACTGTATCAGCAAGCCTTTGCAAGTGCATTTCAAGAGGGGGTGTCATTGCATCAAGCCAGTGTGAAGAGCTCACGAAATATTCCATAGATTTAGAAGGCATCACGTCTTCTATTCGGAACGGGATAATGGGGATGCCTTTATGGACCGCCCTTTCCATCTCGCGCATTACCTGCGGAGAAGTATTTGAATTTTGGGAAAATACCAGGACCACGAGGCTGCTCTGATTCAGTCCTTCTATGAGGGCTTCGGCATACGGGACTCCGGGCAGCACATCTCGTGGTGCTATCCAGCAGCGGATCTTCCTGCTTTCCAGGCTTGCGCATACCGCATCGGCAACGGTCTTATCGCGGCTTGAATAACTTATAAAAACGTCGTGAGCCATGACCTTTAACCTCAGATATATGACTGGTACAGTACTACGGGCCTAGTATATTTGAGCAGCATCATTGAGGTCAACCTGCCTCTCAAGAACTACCACTTCTGAAAAATATATGCAGCTAACTGCACGGGCAGTGGTTCGTAGCTGTTGTTTTATGGTTATGCCCTGTGATCACATTCAGCGTGATACCGTCAAGGATTTCAATTCTTTGTAATCGGGGTCGCGGAATGTCAGCGTTGCATTGTCTTGTGACACCGTAACGTCCATAAAGGCTCGCTGGTTTGCCATATACCAGATGCTGGCCGGTGAAATATACGTCCTCTCAGGAGCGGGTAAACCCCCGAAGCCGCCACATATAACATAAGTGATGTCGTTTTTCTGTAACAGCTCAAGCAGGTGGTTATGTCCGGAGAAAACGAGATTGACATGATATTTTTCGAACAATGGCACCAGCTTGTCGATCATATCCTTGTCGTCATAGGCGTCCCACTCCCAGCGACCCCCGGAGCTATAGTAAAAGCAATGATTCATCACGATACGCCAGTCTCCGGCAGGTATGGTTGAAAGCTGGCGCTCTAGCCAGGTTGCCTGTTCCGGTGTATAGGTCTCAGTACCCCATTCAAGATCGAGCAGCAAGAAATGCACGTTGTCTACATCGATGCGTTGCCATAGCCTTGACCCGGTCTGAACTTCCATTGGCTGAGGGGACATATAATCCTCATATAAATTTACGCCTCCGAAGAGCGTTTCATGGTTGCCGACAATACACCGCGTCGGTATTGTGGAAGTGGTTGCCGAGAGTGCCTGTATTGCTTCTTTCCATTGTGCATCGCTAAAGCCATGGTCAACCAGGTCGCCAAGGTAGAAGAACATCTGGTAGTTATGAGCGGGGTCGGCAATCTGCTGCAGCATCTGGCGCGTCAGGTCGTTACGTGAAGCGTCAGAGCCGAAATGAGCATCGCTTCCCACGGCAAAGTGAAGAGGCTGTCCTTTTCCCGGCATGGTGACAAATTGAACCGGCTTAGCATCGTTCAAGCTATACCAGTATCCGGTAGAAGGTTGGACGTCGCGCAGCATGAAAGCATGCTGCTGCGAAGGTTTATCCTCTTTTACGATATTGCTGGTATCCTTTTCTCCCCACTTCAGTGTATTTTGCGAGGGATTAATAGTCCAGAATGTCACAGCCAAATTTGGGATGCCGTATTTGCCTGTGCCATCTGCCATCAGCAATTGCACCGCCTTGTCACCCACCCGCTGCGACGGTTGTGGTATCAGCCATCCCATTAGGACGGAGGAGAGAATAATGGCAACGGCAGCTATGACCCAAATGTATGTTGAAGGCAAACGGATCTTTCCTGCCGGTTTGCGTGAACCAAGATAAATGTCCAGAAATGCAAGCAGCGGCAGTGCAACGGTATAGCAGATAAATATGATGAAACGTATCCGGTAGCCGCGGTCAAATTCGAATAGCGCTATTGTCCCGCGCTGGCTAAAGGCCCAGATAAGGAAGGCAAGCATCAGCAAAGTTCCGGCTGCAACCAGTGCAAACCAGAGGAACTTTTTCCAGGATGGCATGGCCTTTATATAATCTTTGGCATCTTTCCACATGATAACGCCCCAAGAGATGGCATTTGATCAAAGCATGATAGATTATTTCAATTGGCAGTTGGCTGAAAGGCAGTAACCTCTTTCCTCCTTTAAATATAAGACTACCAATATGGATATTAATTGGTCAAGATGGCAATTCGGTCTGCTTGTCAAAGGGATGAACTCACTTTAATAAGCTGGTTTTTATAAGCGCAATTTCACGTTCAATTGTTGTGATTATATTCCGCACGGGCAAACGTGAAATGAGAAAGAGATGTAGGCGGAATTCCAATAAGTTTCAAGAAATTAATTCCAAGGGCTTACGACTGACGATCTTGTGATATTTGATTTTTGTGTATCCTATCAAGAGTCCGCATATCACCTGCCGGTGCTTGGGCAAATTGAGCATTTTTTTCAGCTTCTGCGAAAACGGTAAAAGATTTACAATCGCACCGAAATAGCAGGTTTTTAATCCAAGGATTTCCGCGCTAAGCACGGTTTGGTAAGAGAGGATTGCAGCATCGGTTTCATTCTCTTTCACACGGTTATCAGTGATGAATAGCATTATAAGTGGCGCATTTCGTGTTGAAGGATCCATCCCCAATTCAATTGCTCGTTTCCAGGCCCGCATGTGACGCCACTGAAGTTCCAGTTCGTTTGAGATCCAGTGAGTGTATTTCAACACCTTATGAAGACGCAATATCGAAGTGTTCATCTCTATCCGAATTGCCCGCAGGCGTTCTCCTTCTATCAAGATAATTTCAACCGCCTGTCGGTTCGAGCCCGTTGGAGCATAACGCGTGGATTCATTCAAAATATTGGAGATTATCTCTTTAGGTACCGGAGTGGTTGAGAAGCGACGCACGCTCCGCCGTTGCCGAGTTAACGCAATAAATTCGTCCCATTCAATCTTGGGGTTGAAATTAATGCTACTAAACTCGGAAATCGGAAGATGGTTATTGGAAATCGCGTCAGCAGGACAGACCGCAATGCATTGACCACAGCCTAAACAGATCGAAGGGTCAAAAATCACAGGTCGCCGAGACTTAGTAATTGCTAAATCAAATGAGAGCGTGCCTATGGGGCATACTTCTACACAAATACCACAAGCAGTGCATTTGGCTGAAATTTCTATGGAAATAGACGGATCATAACCATCGTGAACTTTTGATGGCCTACCTTTTTCTGTGCCAGACGCAATGCTAGTTTTGCGGGTCATTCGCTATTGCCGTTACGGATGTATACTCCCATGGAGCCATATTCCCCAAAGCTCCGAAACGACGCTCTTTATTATACTGCTGCCATCAACGCTCCACCATATAGCTATAATGTTGCCAGGGCTGTTTTATGAACCGCTGCCCGTGCAGAATGTAGTTACAACAATTGAACGTAGGATTTCTCTTGTAAAAAACAACTTCTTAAAGTAGGGTAACGGAAAAGATTGTTGGCCTTGACCGCACTGGTAGGAGCCTGATATTGTCAATATATCTTGGATACTGTTTATTGTATATGAATGGAAGTATTTGAAAGTGAAAAAGGGGGAAACAAAATGAAAGATAAAACCGCTATTTTGATAGTGGATGTCCAGGTTGCACTTTTTGCAAGAGAGAAGTTTGATGGCAAAAAAATATATAACGCTGAACAATTACTAAAGAACATTCAAACTTTAACACAAAAAGCCCGGGCTGCTAACATACCGATAGTATATTTACAATATACAGGGAGCGATGATTCGCTTATGGGCAAAGGCAAACCATTATGGGAAATCCACCCTCAAATTAAATCTCAAGAACATGATATAGTTATTTGTAAAAGTCACGCAGATTCCTTTTATAACACGACTTTGCATGAAAAACTACAATCTATGAATATTACTAAATTAATCATCATGGGGCTTCAGACAGAATACTGTGTAGATACGACGTGCCGACGTGCATTCAGTCTAGGATATAAAACAATTCTTGTGAGTGACGGACATAGTACTTATGATACAGATGTTTTTTTGGCTTCTCAAATAATTGAACATCATAATGGTGTAATTGGTGGTAAGGATCCCAATGCTGAGAAATTCGCTGAACTCAGAAAAACAGAAGTAATAGAATTCTGATAATAATCTAACATCTAAAGGAATTTCAGGCTGAAAGGTTTTGCCGACGACCGTATACTTAGCTCCGCTAAATATTTCTCAAGAAATAATCCAAGGGAGGCACATCATGTCCAGAAAATCCCTCTGAAGCAACTTTGAACGCCGAGTATAGCGCACACTATCACCGGATGGTAACAGCTCTCCAGACACTCGCGGACTCAGACAAGGTGCAGTCAGACTGCCAACGCTTTAGCACGGCACAAAAAGGGCATCACCCAGTTTTTCTACAGAGATAGAAATGAAAGTCCCAGACAGAGTATCTTGTCATATCTATTATTTCAAAACCGGCATGCTTAATCCCCGATTCAAAACCATCCCAATCGAACCTATAGCTAGGTTCCTCTACCAGAAGGATTCCACCTAGTTTAAGGACTCTTGATATTTGTAAAAGTGCTTCTGTCCATTCCGGGATATGGTGAAGGACACCGAATATAAAGACAGCATCAAAGGTTCCATCAGCAG
Source organism: Dehalococcoidia bacterium (assembly GCA_050014895.1). Taxonomy (GTDB): domain Bacteria; phylum Chloroflexota; class Dehalococcoidia; order GIF9; family UBA5629; genus JAFGLP01. Next base: position 3,977 of record JBEKCL010000050.1, on the reverse strand, counting down.
CATCAATCTTTGTCAGGTCCCCGACAGCAAAATCAACTTGCAGGTTGCGTTTTTTCGCTAGGGCGATCTGTTCCGGCATGAAGTCGAAAGCTACAATGCGTGATGGATGAAATTCACTTGCAATAAGTCCGGTACTATATCCGGATCCGCATCCCCCGTCCATGATTACTTTGCCGTTAAGTTCAATGCGGGCTTTCTTTAACAGGTCTTTAAATATCTTAAGCTCCACATGTTTCTGATGCCACCTGCGGAGCGGATTATTCATGGCCAGAAATTCAAATTTGCCTAATCTCATGTCTTCTCTTTCATTAAAAACCCTGGTCATAGGAACCTCCATTTATAGCTGTTGAACGGACCTGCTGGTTATATACCCTGGAACAGCCTCGCTGCCTGAAATACCAGTATAGCCATGGCGAAAGACAGCACGAGTTGATAAACCAGAGTGAAAGCCGGCCAGCGCCAGCTCCCGGTCTCCTGGCGAATGGCAGCAATGGTGGCTACGCACGGTATGAACAGCACCTGGATTACCAGGAAGGCCACAGCCGCAGCCGGGGTCAGTATCGCCTTCAGATGCTGAGTAAGATCGCCGCTGCTACCGCTAAAGATCACGCCCAATGTAGCAATGGTATTTTCCTTTGCCACGAAGCTGGACAGAAGCGCCACCATCATCTGCCAGTTGAGTCCCATTAGTCGGCCCAGCGGCTCCAGAAATTTTCCTATGCCGGCCAGGATGCTGCTATTGATATCGCCGTTGGGGATAACAGATAACAGCCACACCAGGATAGATACTGCCAGGATAATGGTGCCCGCACGCTTGATGAAGGCCAATATATTCTGCCAGGTAACCAAACCTATGAGTTTTAAATCTGGCACGTGGTAAAGGGGAAGCTCCATGATCAATGCGCTGCTCTCACCGCGTATGACGAACTTGTTGAGTATCAAGCCGACTATCACCAGCATCAGCAGACTGAATATCATAATTCCGATTGAGACCAGTACCCCTGCAGTCCCGAAGAATGCAGCGGCAATAATGGCAATTACGGCCATTCTGCCCGTGCATGGGACGAGCGGCGTTATCAATATTGTAAGGAGGCGGGCGCGCGGCGAGTCAATAATACGTGTTCCCAGGATCGCAGGCACGTTGCATCCGAACCCCAGGACCAGCGGCAGGCAGGACTTGCCATGAAGCCCAATCGCATGCATGAACCTGTCTGTTACGAAGGCGGCCCGTGCCGTATAACCGATGTCTTCCATAATAGACCACGCCGCAAAGAAGAAGAAAAGTATGGGGACAAATGTGAGCACCGTCCCAGCGCCGGCAAGAACGCCGTCGGCCAGAAATCCCTGGAGCCATTGCGGCATAAAAGAAAGGGTGTGAATAAATTCTCTGGCTCTCACAATCAAATTGACGTCGAGGAATTTCTGTATAGGGACTCCGATGCTGAAAACCAAACAAAAGATAGCGCCGAGTACTGCCACCAGTATCAAAAGTCCCCAGACAGGGTGCGTCGCAGCGCGGTCAATTTTCTCCGTCAATGAGACCTGTCCAATACGTGGTTTTTCCTGTGATACCGCCATCATCCTCTCGACCCACTCGAAGCGAAGCGTGGCTATAGTGACAGCCGCCGACTCATTTTCTCTTAGATAAGATTCCAGCGCAGGCCAACGTTCTGCTGGCATACGTCCCCTGACCAGCTTGTTTATCTGGCCGTCACCCTCGAGCAGCTTCATAGCCGCCCAGTGTTTCGGGTATGGGGTGGTTACGCCGTCATGCAGCAATCCTTCCACATGGTCTATTACGCCCTTTATCTCACTGCCGTACTCGATGTGTTTCACGTCACGTAAACCGGCCGCTGCGCCGCACTCCTGGTCGAGCTGGCTTACCAGCTCACGGAGCCCCTTGTTGGCGCGGGCCACTATGGGGATGACCGGTATATTCAGCGTCCGCGACAAAGCCTCGGCATCGATCTTCATACCCTGCTGCTCGGCCACATCTATCATATTCAGAGCAATTACCAGGCGCGGGGCAAGTTCTATGAGCTCAGCTACCAGGTACAGATTTCGTTCCAGGCTGGCCGCATTGACGACCGCGACTACGATATCAGGGTGCTCATTCACCAGATAGTCCCTGGCTATCTGTTCCTCAGCGGAATTGGCGGTCAGGCTGTATGTGCCGGGCAAATCCACGATATTCATAGTCAAGCCGTTCTGGCGAAATACACCGGTTTTCTGCTCAACCGTCTTGCCCGGCCAGTTCCCAACATGCTGCGAAAGGCCGGTCAACAGGTTGAAGACTGTGCTTTTGCCCACGTTGGGCGAGCCTGCCAGAGCGACGGTAATTACCTTCTCTTTCGCACTTTCTATCATGCGACTTCCCTTCGGGCTACCGATATTTTTTCAGCGAGCTGTCTTCCGATTGCCACCTCGGTATCATGTACCTTAACCAGCACGGGCCCGCGGCTATAATTTTCCACCATTTTGATGACACTTCCCGGCGTGAAGCCCAATGACAGGCACCTTCCTAGGGACTCTCGCCCGCCTCCGCAGGTCTTAATCACCGCAGACTCGCCGGGCGACAGTTTGCCCAAGGCAATTTCGGCTTCCTCCGTGGCAAGCAACTTTTCAAGAGCCGGTTCCGCTGTAAGGATGGAGGCGGTTGCATTGTCGAGGGTGAATTTCTCCTTTTCAAGCTCAATATCGAGCGAGCCGTCCTTGTTTCTTTTTAATATGGTGACAACCGCGCCTGGACGCAGTCCCAACTTCTCAATCCGTCTCAATAACTTGGGGTCTTTATCGTCGACCGTCAATATGCGTACTGTCTGCAGTGAATGAAACTGCGATAAAGGCGTGGTTTTTTCCGGCTTGATATTGCCCTTTTCATCCGGTATGGAATGCCCGTGCGGACAGGTATCAATATTACCAAGAATACTGGATAGCCCTTTCTCTATATCAATCGAGGTAGCGTGCTCCAACCGGCAGGCCTCTTCATGTACTTTATCCCACTTCATGCCCAGCACGTCCGTCAGAAACCTCTCCCACAGCCGGTGACGTCTTATTACCACAAGCGCCATTTCTTCACCTGAGTGTGTAAGCGCAACTCCCTTGCCAACCTTGTAATCAATCAGTCCCTTGTTTTCCAAAGTACGCAGCATATCGGTGACAGCAGGCTGCGATACGCCCAGGTCAGCTGCCAGGGACGATGTGGAAACCGGGGTCTCCTTGCCCTGTCTCTTGTATATAGCTTCCAGATATTCCTCTGTCCGTTCGCCTTCCATTTTAAGCCTCCTTATAATTAAGCCTGCTTAATTAAACTGGCTTAATTGTGGCATAAAAAATTGATATTTGCAAATGTGATCTGTTTCCCAGAAACTGGATTTAAAAATGGGGAGATTTTTACGCAATGCTGGAATTCTTTGTAAGAGAGTATTAGTGCCATGACAAGTCTCATCTTATTCCGGAACGGGTTGTGTTCGCCCTGAGGCAGGCTTGATCAGGGACCCCAGTTGCGAAGGTTTGCCGGAAGATGGACATCGTTAAGCAGATATTTTATCTCTGTAAAAAGTATATTGGCATGGGTGTAGCTGAAGTCTGGAGGTTGAAGATTTTGGAGGATGAGAAAAGGAAGCTTAAGCAACTGATAGCTGACCGTAGTCTCGTCAAGCAGATATTGCAGAAGATGATACGGAAAAAGGCTAAAGCCTGCTCAGTTTAGGGAATACGGTGAGTGGCTGCGAGAGTGTTACGGGGTAAGTGAGCGGCTATGCTATAATTCATTTCTCGGATATCAGGATGATACTAATTGCTGTTTAATGGGGATAATTCATGAACTTCTACGCAAATAAGAACGTCCGCATATCTTATGCACTATGTTTTGGTGCAATGCTGATATGCGCCATCACTCTGTTCTCCGCTTGCCAGCTTGCACCTCAGGGCTACAAGAGCAACCCTGAAGCTATCAAGTTGAACGAAAGCGGCAT
>JBEKCL010000049.1:0-17922 GCA_050014895.1 Dehalococcoidia bacterium | reverse complement strand
AATAATACGGATTATTCAATAAACTTCATACCCAAAATGAACCGCAAACTTCTGGTTGCAGGTTATGAAAAGGTCGTCAATACTATCTACTCACCCAAACAATACTATGATCGCGTCAAGACATTTCTGAGCGAATATCGGCCGCGACCAAAAAGCGCCTGGAAGTTTCGGACCGAACATCTTGGCGCACTCGTTCAATCAGTATGGATATTAGGAATAAAGGAGAAAGGCAGGGGATATTTCTGGAAATTGATGACATGGACGATATTCAGAAAACCCAGGTTGTTTCCACTCTCCATAACCTGTGCAATTTATGGTTTCCATTTCCGTAAAATCGCCCGCGGCGCGACTATCGGTTAATGACCTGCTGAATTATAATCACACAAAGCCAAATATTGACCTTATATGATATAATTCATCCGAAGGTACAACTCTCTATCAATTGACTGGTATATCAATTTTATCTTTTTCCAGGAATTGAGCGGATACTGCCCGTAATCTTATAAAAGTACCGGGTTAGGTGAGGCACGGTGACGCAGTCTAAACTAAGGCGCAGTACTAAACATAGCCAGATCGATCTGGAAAATACCCCATCTTTGATTCAGGCGCTTCTACAGACCACCGGTGCAGGCATATACATTTCGCAGCAAGGCAAATTCGTTTACGTTAGCCCCCTGGTCGAACAGCTTTCCGGTTATCCTAAAAATGAGTTATTGGGCATCTGCTCTCTTGATCTCATTTACCCCGATGACAGGGTAACAGTGCGGACCAGGGCAATTGAGAACTTGAAGCATCCATCAAACAATAGCCCTTATGAATTCCGAATCATAAGTAAAAGCGGCACTCCAATCTGGGTCATGGAACGGGTCACTTCGATCGAATATTCCGAGGAAAGGGCGGTAATGGGCAGTTTCATGGACATAACAGAAAAAAAACGGATAGAAGAGGCGCTGTCACACTCCGAGGAGAGATTCAGAACGATATTGGAAGGTATGCAAGACGCCTATTTTGAGTTGGATCTCGCAGGGAATTTTACTTATGTCAATTTCACTGCCAGTAACAGCATGGGATATTCAAGGGAAGAGTTGATGGGGAAAAATTTCCGCCTGACTACGCCTACGGACGAACATAAAACGCTTTTCCTCGCTTTCAACGAAGTGTACAGAACCGAGGCCCCGAACAAGGCCTTTTCTCATACTTTCTTACAGAAAGACGGCGGCATCCTGTATGCCGAAAGCTCTATTGACCTTTGCCGGAACGAAAAAGGGGAGATAGTCGGTTTTCGTTGCGTCAGCCGCGACATTACCGAACGCAGGAAACTGGAAGAGGAGCTTTCACGGTCTGAGCAGAGGTTCAGGACAATTATTGAACGCATGCAGGATGGTTATTACGAAGTCGATCTACGGGGAAACTATACATTCGCAAACTTCTCCATGACCAATACCATTGGCTATTCCATACCGGAACTGATCGGTAAAAATTACCGACTGTTTATTCCCAAGGAAGACATTCAACGTGTTTTCTACGCCTACAATGAAGTCTACAGGCTGGGAATTCCCAATAAAGGACTTTCCCATAAATTCCGGCGAAAGGATGGCACAATCATATTCCTGGAAAGCACTATTGACCTTCAAACAAACGAGGCAGGAGAAGTAATTGGTTTCAAGACTGTCAGCAGGGACATCTCCGAGCGCAAACTGCTTGAAGAAGCACTTATGCAATCTGAAGAACGATACAGGACCATCCTGGAAGAAATGGAGGATGCATATTATGAAGTTGATCTGGCAGGCAATTTTACATTCGTAAATGATGCAACTTGCCGCTATACCGGTTATACGAGGGACGAGTTGATAGGCATGAACTACCGTACAGTCGCCCATAAAGACGATATAGCTTTAATATACCGATTTTATAATCATACATATCGGACGGGAGAGCCAAATAAGGGCTTTTCTCACAGGATGGTTAGAAAAGATGGAAGTATATGTTTCGTTGAAGCTGCCGTATCTCTGATAAAGAATAAACAGGGCGAGGCGGTGGGATTCAGGTGTGTCAGCAGGGATGTTACCTCGCGCAAACTGCTGGAAGAAGAATTGGCCAGGTCAGAAGAGAAGTACCGCACGATCCTGGAACAAATGCAGGACGCCTACTATGAAATAGACGCTGATGGCAATTTCCTGTTTACCAATGAGGCAACCTGCCAAAGCATGGGAATCCCGTTCGATAAGTTAATCGAGACCAACTATAACGACCTTATTCCCGACGAGGAAAGGCCCATCGTCAATGAAGCCTTTAGCAGGGTATTTGCAACTGGTATTCCTAACCGGGCTTTTGCGCACAGGGTAATTTTAGCTACGGGCAATATAGTTTTTGCGGAAGTCTCAATTTCACCTCTTAAAGATAAGCAGGGTAAGACAATAGGTTTCCGGTGTGTAGCCAGGGATGTAACTGAACGGAAGCAAATGGAGCAATTGCTTGCCGATATGGCCACGCACGATTTCCTGACCGAATTGCCAAACAGGGTCCTGCTGATCGATCGTTTTGAAGTAGCGCTGGCCCAGGCACTACGCAAGGACTACAAGTTGGCAATTATGTCTCTGGATTTGGACAGATTTAAAGAAGTCAACGATACGATGGGTCACAATGTTGGAGATGAGGTACTTAAGCGTGTAGCTAATAAACTGGCATTAACAGTTCGTTCAAGCGATACAGTTGGCCGCCTGGGAGGAGATGAATTTCTTCTTCTGCTTCAGGAAATACATGATTTAGAGGACGCCACAACTATAGCCGATAAAATAATACATTCATTCAAAGAACCTATTACTGTTGAGGGACACGGTTTCTATCTAACAGCAAGCATGGGGATAGCAATATGTCCGGATGATGGAAACGACCTGGAGACTCTGATGAAAAAGTCGGATGCTTCCATGTATTATTCCAAACGTCACGGCGGCAATCAATATAAGGTATATAGTAGCAGCGATCGAGTAGAGTTTAGCCGCTGATGCTGAATCTGAACATACTGATAATCACGGACCAGTTATAAGATGCAGATTGATGACAGTATGAATATGTCTTTTTCTCCCGACCCGGGCGAAGAAGAGCTCAATAACTACAGGGCGGAGCTTAACAGTCTTGCCTCTCAAATCACCGCTCTACTTGAAAATACAGGGGTCGGTATCTATATTGTTCAGGACAGTAAATTTGTCTATGTAAATCCATTCTTTGAAGAACTGTCAGGCTATAAATTGGAAGGAATTGCCGATACCTGCTCTCTGGATCTTGTTCATCCCGATGACAGGGATGCAGTCAGGGTAAAAGCTACGCAAATCCTTAAGCAACAACAGTGTGTTAATCCTTATGAATACAGGCTGATAAAAAAGAGCGGGGATCCGATGTGGGTACTGGAGAGAGTCTCGTCAATTGAGTACCTTGGGCGCCGGGCAGTCATCGGAAGCTTCATGGATATTAACGAACGTAAGCTGTTGGAAGAGGCGCTTTCCCATTCTGAGGAGAAATACCGGAGCATACTCGAACAAATGCAGGACTCATACTCGGAATTTGATCTTGCAGGAAATTATACTTTTGCTAATGAATCGAACTGCCGCGAACTGGGATATACCATGGAAGAGTTGATCGGTATGAACTATCGTAAAATTGTTCCAATAATTGAAGCCACTCGCGTGTTTGCCGCCTATAATGAAATATACAGGACCGGTGAGCCCAAGAAAAGGTTCGAGCACAAGGTAGTCAAGAAAAATGGGGACCTTAGCTACGCTGAGACTGCAATCTCACTGTTAAAAGATCGCGACGGCAACATCATTGGATTCAGGGGGGTAAGCAGGGATGTCACAGAACGTAAAATGCTCGAGGAAAAACTCGCCGAAATGGCTACTAAAGACTTCCTCACCGGGCTGCCCAATAGGGCATTGCTACATGACCGGTTCCAGTTGGCTGTCGCCGAGGCCCATCGGGAAAGCAGGATGCTCGCAGTCATGTCCCTGGACCTGGACCGGTTCAAGATAGTAAATGATTCAATGGGCCATAATGCCGGAGACGAGTTGCTGCGTGGTGTTGCAGAGAGATTGACCTCAACCCTGCGCTCGACAGACACGGTAGCACGGATAGGCGGCGATGAATTCCTGCTCCTGCTTCCTAAAATTCACACCTTAGACAATGCCATTGGTATTGCCAACAAAATCATTTGCTCCTTTCAAAAACCATTTGCGGTACATGGTAATGATTTGCTCGCATCAGTCAGCATAGGATTGGCTATATGCCCCAACAACGGCGAGGACCTGGAAACGCTGATGCATAAATCCGATGCCGCTCTATATCAAGCTAAGAATTCCGGACGTAATCAATTCGCGATATATAACTCTTAGGCGAGTTCAGGGCACATCGTTCGCCGCCATTTTATTCGCCTGGTTTATCAGGTATACTATTTCACTAACTTCAGCCTCCGGGAGATACTCTCATGGAAATATCGAACTGCACTAAGCAGGATTTCGACCAGATATTAACTGAATTCAATGAGTTCTGGGACAGTGACCGCACACTGGCCCTTCACCACCCAACGCTGATCAACGAGTTCGGTAATTCCGCTTTTATTATCAGGGACGGCCCCAAAGTTGTAGCCTATCTTTTCGGTTTTTTATCACAGACTTTTCCCATTGGCTACATTCAATTGCTGTCGGTGAGGCAGGGATACAGGAAACAAGGCCTTGCACGGCGTCTGTATGACCATTTTACCGGTTTTGCCGTGGCACGCGAATGCACGAAGTTAAAAGCAATTACGAGCCCGGTCAATACGCTTTCAATCGCCTTTCATAAGAGTATAGGGATGATGCCGACCGGTAAAGACACCATCGATGGTATACCTGTGATCAAGGACTATTCAGGCCCCGGCAAGGACCGCGTAGTCTTTATTAAAGATATCAGCCAGATTAATAAATGAACAACAGGGTAAACATTGCCTACGGTTGGATAGTCGTAATCGCCGCATTTTTAATAACTTTTATTACATGCGGCGTCAACTACAGCTACGGGGTCTTCTTTCTACCTATCATCAACGAGTTTGGCTGGTCGAGGGGACTTGCTGCAGCAGTTGTTCTTGTCGCAGGCATAGCCTACGCCGTCACCTTGCCTATCACCGGGATACTGGCCGACCGCTACGGCTACAAATGGGTACTTACAGTCTCAACTGGCTTTCTTGCAATCGGCATGCTGCTAAGTTCTCAAATTCAGAACCTTTGGCAGCTTTATATATTCGACGGTCTTTTCATCGGTCTCAGCATCAGCGCTTCTTTTGCCATACCGGTCTCTCTGGTAGCCCTGTGGTTCACCAGGAGGCAGGGACTTGCTGTCGGAGCAGCTACATTGGGCGTTAGCCTCGGTACAGCAGTAATTCCCCTAATAATAACGTACCTGATATCGGCTGTTGGATGGCGCTTAACTTTTCTCCTTGCAGGCATAGCCGTAGCAGTGATTTGTATTCCTTCGGCACTATTGATGCGCAGGCCGACCACAGCCGAAACAAAGGAATTATCCGCTGATATCGTCAAACAAGACTCACCGGCTCCGGGTCAGATATTGGATGGCGGCACTGACTCGGGACTATCCATTTCCGAAGCTTTACGTACCCCTCAGTTCTGGATGCTTTTCCTTGTTTTCTTATTCTTCCTCCTCAGCCTGGGCCTGGTCATGCTGCACATTATCCCTTACGCAATAGACTCAGGAATGACACCTGTCCAGGCGGCAACCCTGCTTACGCTGATTGGCATATTTGGTATTGGCGGACGCCTTGTCTCAGGATTGGTCTCGGACAGGCTCGGAATAAAACCGGTTATAGTTTTCTGCCTGCTTGTACTGGCAACCACCACTGCATGGATAGCTTTCCACAAAGACACCGCAACATTCTATTTGTTCGCCTGCATATACGGTCTTGTATATAGCGGGTTCGTAACGATGATGGTACGCATAGCAAGGCAGGTTTTCGGCGTAAAAGCGCTTGGGTCAATTTTCGGAGCGCTGATGGTGTCCGATGGAATAGGCTTTGGCGTCGGCCCCTGGCTGGCCGGTTACGTTTTTGATGTCACAGGCAGCTACCAGGTCTCATTTATTGCAGTTACCTCTGGCCTGATCGCAGCATCAATTTTGACCATAATAATTAAGCCCGCTGTTAGCAAACCTTCCTGATAGCCCGATCAATATATCTGCTTAAACTCGGCTCTTGACATATAATATAACATGTGTTATATTACACATGTTATATTATATGGGAACAAGATGCCTCAGTAAACTGGCAGCCAGATTAGAAGTTATGGGAGACAATAACAATGAATGAGCAGGTCTACACTGATTTGAGAAGGCTTCTCGACACCCTTCCGAACGGGTATCCCTCCGCCAACAACGGGGTGGAGATGAAGATTCTACGAAAGGTCTTCACCGAGGAGGAGGCCGGGCTTTTCCAGAAACTCAGGCTGAACTTCGAAAGCACCGAGCAGATATCGGAACGGACAGGTATCGACCTGGAGTACCTGAAAAAGAAACTACCCGAGATGTCAGATAAGGGACAGATCTTCGGCATCAACATGGGGCCGGTATCCATGTATAAGCTCCTCCCCTTTGTATTCGGCATCTTCGAGTTCCAGCTGAACAGGTTGGACAGGGAGTTCGTCGACCTCTTTCAAGAATATACGGACATTGTGTTCGGAAAGGAATTTTTCGGCCATGCCCCAGCGCTCATGAAGGTAGTCCCCGTAGGCGTCGACGTGCCCGGCGGTTCGGTCATCTTGCCCTACGAGAACGTCTCAAGGCTAATCGACGACGCTAAATCCTGGGGCGTGAACGATTGCATCTGCAAAAAATCGAGGGCCCTCGAGGGACACCACTGCGACAAGCCCATGGAGGTATGCCTTGCGTTTGCTCCCGTAGAGCATGCATTCGATAACTCGAAGGGGACACGCGCCCTTACAAAGGGGGAGGCCCATGACATACTGAAGATGGCCGAGGAGGCCGGACTGGTCCACATGACATCCAACATGAGGTCGGGGCATTTCTATGTTTGCAACTGCTGTAAGTGCTGCTGCCATCCGCTGAGGCAGTACAACCTGCACGAGAAAAACGCTGCGGCCAAATCCAACTACCTTGCCGTTGTGGACAAGGATCTCTGCACGGCATGCGGGACATGCCTGGACCGCTGCCAGGTAAATGCAATCCAGGTCGGCGATTACTCTACGATCGGCGATTGTATCGGCTGCGGTCTGTGTTCCACTACTTGTCCCTCCGGTGCAATAGCGATGGTCAGAAAGGCTGTGAACGATCTGCCCAATGTTCCCGAAAACGAAGTCGAATGGTTCCGGCAGAGGGCCGAGGCTAGAGGCATCGGGAATGATTATAAGAAATATTTATGAGCCCATGGAAGCAAGTAAATTAACGATTAAATAGTTGCAATTTAATCTTCTTCCTTTATCTTGCCCATCGAGATTGATACCCAAGATTGCGCATTATTTTGACATGTTATATAACACATGTTATATTTCATATGTTATCCTTTCAGGAGGGCAAAAGAAATGCCTCGTAAAAACTTATTTACAAAGGACATGTTTATCAACGCCGCTTTTAAAATCATCAGGGAAAAAGGCCGCGACAAGCTTTCAGCGCGCTCCCTGGCAAGGGAACTGGGATGCTCAACCATGCCAGTCTATTCCTATCTGAAATCAATGAAAACTCTGGTAAATGACCTTGAAGAAAAGGCCGTGGACCTTATGGTGACATATCAGACGACATCTTCGACTGGCCGGCCCTTCCTGGATATGGGCCTCGGTTACGTTTTATTCGCCAGGAACGAGAAAAACCTTTTCCGCTTTCTTTTTATGGACCAGGAGCGTAGTCAGCGGCATAGCCGGGCCGGCCGCCAGCGAAGGGACAGTGAAAAGGACCTCCTTAGTCTTCTGTTTGCTGGAAAAGAAAAGGACCGGAGACACGGCAGAGATGGAAAAAATCCGAGGATAGCTGTGTTCAATAAGCTCATTGCAGGTATGAAGACCGACCCGGATCTTCAAGGACTTGACGATAAGCAACTGGAGAGCATCCTTACTAAAATGTGGATCTTCACTCATGGTCTTGCGTATCTCGCCAACAGCAATTTGCTGATCAGAAACGATGAGGAATTTATTAACCAGGCAATCTATGATACAGGATTCTTTGTAATCCAAGGTGAAATAAACAGGAAAAAGGATATTTCAGGAGGTTTATAATGAAAATACTTGCTCTCAATTCAAGCCCCCGGTCCGCCGGGCAAAGTAAAACCGAACTCCTGCTTACACACTTCGTCAAAGGTCTGCAAAAAGCAGGCGCCGAAGTCGAAGTAGTAAACCTCAGACAGAAAAAGATCAATTACTGCACCGGTTGCTTTACGTGCTGGACAAAAACTCCGGGCGTCTGTGTACACAAGGACGAAATGGCATTGGAACTGTTCCCCAAATGGCTGGCAGCCGATATTGTAGTCTATGCTTCACCGCTATATCACTATCTGGTTAATGCCCAGATGAAAACCTTCATTGAGCGGACCCTCCCCGTGCTGATGCCTTACCTTCAGCACAACGGTGGCACTACCAGGCATCCTTTGCGTAGCAAACATCCCGATAGCGTCTTGATTTCCGTCGCAGGATTCCCCGATAATTCGGTCTTTGATCAATTATCCTTTTGGGCGAAAAAAGTGATGGGCAGCGGACTGCTGGCCGAGATATACCGGCCGGCCGCTGAAGCAATGGTAAGCTCGGGAAAAAGGTTCGATATCCTGGAGGCCATGGAACAGGCTGGAGCTGAGATTGTGAAAAACCGGTCCATATCGAAGCGGACCATGGACCGCATTATGCAACCTATCACAAGTCCCGAGATGATGGCAACCATGTCCAATCTCGCGTGGCAGTCGATGATCGATGGTCACATGACAATGGCTGAAGCTTCCAGAAAAGGGTCAGGAATTCGACCCAATTCCATCGAGACGTTGATGGCGATGCTGGTATTCGCATTCAACCCTCTCAAGGCTGGAGAAAAGACAGGTACCCTGCAGTTCAACTTTTCAGGAGAGAAGCCGGGTGCCTGCTATTTCACGATCGGTAATGGAGACATCTTGGTCGCTGAAGGACAAGCTCAAAAAGCCGATTGCATTATTGACACCCCCTTTGAGGTCTGGGCCGATATTATAGAAGGTACGGCCGACGGCGCAAAATCGATGATGGACGGGAAATATAAGGTCCAGGGAGACATGTCCCTCATGATGGTTTTTGGTCGAAATTAGACAGGAGTACACATAATGAGTACAGATAAATCTTCCGTGCCGCGCAATCCTACGGCCAGACAAATGGTAGAAGGCATGCCGCTTGCCTTTAACCGGGAAGCAGCTGGGGATTTAAAGGCCATAATCCAGTTTAACTTCAGCGGCAGTGAACCGGGGATTTATCACCTTATTATAGATTCCGGTAATTGTACGTTTCATTCCGGCAAGGCATTAAAACCCAAGCTATGCATAAACACTCCTTCGGAGGTATGGCTGCAAATTGCCAACGGAGAGTTGTCCGGCCAGGATGCTCTTTTCAAAGGACTATATAAAGTAGAAGGCGATACCAGCCTCCTACTTAAAATGGGGGACCTTTTCAAGGAGCGGGAAGGTTTATCGGTTTACGATGCGTCCTTACCTGTAAAAGGCCCTCTGTTCCAGGTATTCCACAAGTCAGCGGTATTTGGCGGGTTAACAGAGGCAGGCAAGCGCCCCGCAGGTCCGCTTTCATTAAGCGGCATGGCATGGATGACGCTCCTATTTGTCCCATGGACAATTTTTTGGATTCTATTCGATATTAACAGCATAAGCCCCTGGATAGCGAGTGGTATCCCCCTGATATTAATGACGCTTATAGTTCTATACCGGACTATCTATAACCGGCCTGCCTGGCCAGAAGTTGGCAGTTGGGCATTCTTCCTTGCTGCATGTTTGTTGGGCCCCATCATGAAAGTTGCACCTTTTCTTGCCTGGGGTTCAGTTATCGGGTCGTTATTTATGGGCCTTTTATGGTTTATATCTTTGGTACCAATGGTCAAACTGCCCTTTTGTGCGGAATATTCCAAATGGGGATTTATCAGAAAACTGTGGGAAAACAGCATGTTTCTCCAACCTAATATGGCAATCAGCCTGGTATGGGGATGGGAATTTATCATAGCCTCAGGTTTCGGCGTGGCAGCCAGGATTCTGCCGGGGCTTTTCATACTTTTTACCGTGATACGCTATGGCCTAATGATACCGGCGGCCGTATTCACATCCCGCTATCAAAAAGGCGTCCTGGATAGAAAATTTGCCGACATAGACCGGACGATGTCTAACCTGCGTGCCTGGGGCTATATTGGCATTGTAATTATCATTATCATGCTGGCCATTTTGTTCTTCTGGAAAATTGCATGATATTTGCGCAATGGCGTAATCTAGCCGCCTTTACCCTGGGGACTGCCGCCTGATATATCCCTGATGATCTTATAGAATGGTTTCAGCTTGTTGTACATTCGCAGGTATATCTCGTGATATAACCTGTCATAAATGGCATGAGCTTCGGGATGCGGGTCAAAAGACCTTCCAAGATGCGTCATTTCTTTGACTGCAGTCTTGAAATCGGCGTGTACCTTTGCGCCGACGGCAGCATCTATAGCAGCCCCAAGCCCTGAGGCTTCATACACGTGTGGCCGGGTTGCCGGCATTCCAAAGACATCCGCCGTCAACTGCATGGCCGCATCGCTCTGGCTTCCCCCGCCCGCAACGCGTAAATCGGTGATCTTTACACCGCTACGCTTCTCAGTACGGTCCTTGCCTTCTCGTAAAGAATAGGCCAACCCTTCCAGAATGGCACGATATATATGCGCCCTGGTATGTACGTCTCCAAAGCCTATAATAGCTCCACGAGCTTCCGGCCCTGGAAAACGCAGCCCGGGTGACCAGTATGGTTGCAATACTAATCCCTGGGACCCCGGAGGGACCGCATTCAACAAATCATCAAACAGCACCTCTGGTTCAACACCTTTCTCTGCTGATATCCTCTCCTCCCGCAGTCCAAACTCATGCTTGAACCAGCTTACCATCCAATAGCCGCGGAATATCTGTATCTCAAAGTTGTACAACATGGGTACGGCGGACGGATAGGGAGGTATTAACGGAATGACTTCGATATACTTGGAATGCGTAGTATTAATTGTGGCCGTAGTGCCATAACTGAGGCATGCTACATGGGGTTCAAGCGCACCGGACCCGGTCACTTCACAAGCTTTATCAGCCGCAGCCGCAATCAAGGTTAACCCGGCAGGTATACCTGTAGCTTCCGCTGCTTTCGCGGTTATTTTTCCCAGCGGCTGTGCCTGTATTATCAGGTCCGGCAGCATCTTTGGATCGACCGGCACTGCCTGCCACTTCCAGCCATGCTTACCCTCCCACCGCTGATTTTTATAATCGAAAGGGATGTATCCCACCTGGCAGCCTACCGAATCAACGAAACTGCCCGTCATCAGGTAGGTCAAATATCCGGAGAGCAGAAGGAACTTGTGTGTTTTTTTCCATATTTCCGGTTGATGTGTCCGTATCCAATTTCCCTCACCCTCAGCTTGCAAATAGGCCACGGTTTCACTGGCCCCTGCCAGGGCAAATGCAGCTCCCCAGAATCCACTGAGTGGAGGCAAACCCTCAGTGCGCCTCTGGTCCAGCCAGATAATTGCAGGGCGTAGCGGCTCACCATGTTCGTCTAAATTGACTACAGTTCCGCGTTGTGTAGTAAGTGCCACAGCAGCTATGCTGTCCTTCCTCACTCCCGGCTGTTGCCATAGTGCCTGGCACGCCTGACAAATTGCATTCCAGAACACTTTCGGGTCTTGTTCTGCCAGACCGGGGGCATCGGAATAGTATGGTTCATAAACCACACGCTCCTTGGCAATTAACTTACCGTGCGGATCGAAAATCAGCACACGCACACTCTGCGTTCCAACATCAATAGAAAGTAAATTCTCTGCCATCTCCAGCCTCCTGATATCTAGTTTCTGAATCCCCAGCGTTTCTTTCGTTGCTCGTCCGTCATATCCAACCCCAATGTTCCACCCGGGTTCATGACATGGTGCGGATCAAAGTGGTTGCGCAGCACACGTATTACATCCATCTCCTGTTTGCCGATCTGTTCTTCCAGCCAGGGCGCGGTCTGTTTGCCAATACCATGATGGTGGCTCATAGCAGCTCCTGCTTTTAATATAGCTTCAAGTACACTATATTGCAGCTCAAGGTATTCGTTTATATCGGACATCTTCGCCACAAAAATAAAATACAGGTTGCCGCCCTGTGGATATACATGAGAAAGATGTGTCATACAGATTGTTTTGGGACGCGCTTTAATAATTGCCCTCACATCCTCATGTACTTTCGGCAGGTTTTCCCATGTGACAGCACATTCAAGCGTATCTATCAGGATACCGTAGTCCATCAAATCCTCACGCATAAAAGGGTCGGTGAAACGGCTTTTCTCCCATGCCTGCGTGACCCTTGCTACAGTAAGATCAAAAGCCCCGTTCTTCCTGCATATACTTCTTACCTTGCTGTCAACCAGTTTAGTGAAGTTCTTGTCCCCATCCGATGTTCCCAGTAACATACAGCGTTTCATAGGCTGATATCCTAAAGACCGAAGCAATGTATCTACCGGCGTACCATGAACATGATACATGCGCATAGCGACGTCTGTCTCCTCAGGATCAGAAAGCCGGAAAACCGAGGGCAAACCAAACTCCCCCTGCATAACTTCCCGGCAGGCCGTCAATGCGCTATCCCAGGTCTTGAAAAGGTAAGCGTACCTTCGGCGGTTCTTTGGCACATATCGGCATAATCTTAACGTCACGCTGGTAAGCACCCCAAAGGTACCCTCGCTGCCTATCATTATCTGGTCGAAATCCGGTCCTGTCGCGCTGCGCGGGAACTCCAGTGTTTTGAAATTACCGATTGGTGTCACATATTCTTGGGCAATTACCATATCCTCTATCTTCCCATAATAAGTCGAATTCTGCCCCGCCCCCCTTGTCACAACCCAGCCACCGACGCACGAATGTTCAAATGATTGAGGGAAATGGCCTACCGTATAATTGCATTTTATTTTTAACGTCTCAGGCGCATTATTAAGTATCCGTTCAAGCTCAGGGCCCATAATGCCAGGCTGTACTGTAACTGTCTGGTTGACCTCATTAATTGAAATGACCTTGTTCATATGTACACACATATCCAGGCAGACCCCGCCTTTGACCGCCTCTTTTCCGCGTGTTACGCTGGAGTTGCCGCCAGCCACGTAAAGCGGTATACGCTTCTCATCGCAGTATTTAACGATCGTTTCTATATCTTTCTGATCACGCGGGCTCACAACAAGATCGGGCAGATTCTCCACAACCCTATGACGCAAACGCAGGGCATCGATCATTCCTCCTCCATAGGAGACCCTCGTACGGTTATACGTATCAGTATAGACATTGTCACCGCCAACGATATTTCTAAATGCATCCAGATGTTCCTGCGGCATTTTTACCGGGACTTCGATATCAAAATCACCTATGCAAAGGTCGGGATCCTTGAAATCCTGCTCAGTCATGCCGAAAGTATCCTTGAGAAGATGGAACATCCCCTGATTAGGGTGTTTGAATCCTTTCGGATCACCGTATTTAATCAGGCTTCGAAAAGAATGAGCGGGAGCTTCCTGTTCATACCAATTCGGATAAAATTTATCTTTGGCTGACATTTTCTCCTCCTGTCACCTGTCCCTGTTGAATAATGGTTGCAATGATTAATATCATCCCGGGTCCGGGCTGTAGTACGTCTTCCACGTATTAGAATAATCAGCAACTTCTTTCTGCCAGCGCTCATCACTCCAGCCGAGTTCAGCCTGAACGATTGTCCGGATCCGTTCCATCTGGTCAATTGCCCCACCGGGGAGCAGCATACCTATCCGGACACGGCGAAGCAGCAAATCCTCCAGGTGAACAACGCCTTCATCTCTGGCCGCCCATCTCAACTCAGCCCATACGTTAGGCAGGTTCCCTATGCGTTCCAATTCACCGGCGCCGGCCAGTGCTATTAAATCCGCTGTATCTTTTCCATGGCGTCCATTAAGATAATCCAGCGTATCTCGGGCGATATTAGGAGCAGTCACGCTGGCGAGCGGGGCAACAATGCGCTTCAATTTGATCGATGATGGAGATTGGCCCAGATGTTTGAGAACCACCTCCACGGTCTGTCGCGACATGATGCGGAAAGTAGTGTATTTTCCCCCTGTTATCGTAATCAGCCCATTCTCGTTCCATAACGCATGTGCCCTGGATTCCTTCCCCGGAGAATCCACCCCACCCCTTACTATGGGACGCAGACCAGCAAACGATGAAATCATATCATTGATCGTCAGATCCACAGTCGGGAACAGAACAGCAGCCGCATCCAGCAGATACCCGATTTCATCCTGGCCGGCAAAAGGCTCAGTATGTGTCTTGTCCAGCGCCGGGTCATGATCTATGTCTGTTGTGCCGATCATCGTGGTCCCCTCCCAGGGAATGACAAACATAGCCCGGTTGTCTTTCGGATGCATTAGTGTAAGCGCCACCGACATCGGCAATTTTTCACGGGGAAAAATCAGGTGGCTGCCGCGCAGTCTGCGAAGACGTGGAGCTTGCCCTATATATTGCCTGATTGTATCTGTCCAGGGGCCTGACGCATTTACCACGCTCCTGGCCTGGACTTCAACAGTATTACCACTTGCAGAAGCCATGTCCTTCAATACAACCCCACAGACCTGGCCCCTATCATTCCGGAGAATATTTTCTACTTTCGCATAGTTGAGGGCATGGCCGCCGGCCGTGACTGCCTCCCTGATGACCCTAATCACAATACGGCAATCATCCATGGCGGCGTCGTAATACAGGTATCCGTCCAGCAATCCTTCCGTGTTCAGCGGCGGGCATACCTTAAGTATCATCTCCTTGTTGTAAGCGTGATGGTCCCATTTTGGCGCCATCAGGTCATAGAGCGACATAACTACGCCTATCTTGCTGCTTTTAATGTGATAACGTTCGAAGTTGGGAAATACGAAGCCCAGCTTGGTCACAAGGTGCGAAGCTTCCTTTAGTAATCGCTCACGTTCACGCACTGACTCTTGCGTGACCTTGTATTGCTTGTTAAGAATATAGCGAAGACCGCCGTGTACAAGCTTGGAGGACCGGCTCGATGTCCCCGAGGAAAAATCATTGGCCTCCACCAGCAAGGTTTTCAGACCTGCAGAGACGGCGTGCCGCAAAACTCCCGCCCCGGTAATACCACCCCCGATAATTATCAGGTCCCATGTTTGATTCAGTGCCGACCAGGTTTGTTCACGCCAACCTTTATTCCACATGGTATCTCCTTATGTTTAACCTCAAGTCACATTCCAATAACAACGCGACTCGACTGCCAATAGTATACCTCCTGCCAGCAGATGGACCGCAACCGGCTTCACCAGAAATTGCAAATTAATGGGTACAGGTCATGCACTATCCAGTGTCCTATTTCGCACCGCCGGTTTTCATATCCAGCGTTACATTGTTGTCGCCCGGCGGTACGTCTGTCCACAATCCTTGCACAAGGTCTTTACGCATCTGTACGACCACCCATGCGAGTGGACTCAGGCCTTGCTCCTGAATGGCAACCTGGCCCGCAGGAAGATGCTCATCACCTGCGTAGTGTGCTGCAAAGGCCGCTGCGATATCGCCGGACAATTTTGTCGCCTCGGCCTTGTCTACGCCATAGCCCATTAATGATTTGACTGCAAGGCCTGAAATACCCTGGATCAAATACTGTCTGGCGTACTCGGGGAAATCCTGTGGATGCGATTTGATCGATATGACCCTTTCCGACCTTATTGCAACACTCTGGTCCGCCCCTGTTTTTATGATCCGGTATGGGCAAGGATAAGTCGCCAGAGAACCCGTCTCCACATCAAAGATGAACTTATTACCCGCATCGGGCCATGTAGCCTCCGCGATATCCTGTGCATGATAATGGCCGGTGAAAACCATCCTCACGTTATAGGCCGCAAACATCCTGCCAACCTCTTTATAGTCGTCAACCAGGTATTCGCCATAGTACTTGGCCTGTCCGGGGTAATGTTCTACTACTCCATGGTGCATCATGACAATTACGGCTTTGTTGGCTTTGGCAGCCTCGGCAAGCCTGTCCTCAATCCACTTAAACGTGATTGCGCTGAACCTGCCTCCTACCGTCTCCTCCTTATCTTCAACATTGTCCCTGTACCGGCATGAATCCAGCGCCAGCAGCCACAGGCCCGGTACCGGCTCCACCAGGTAACTCAGTGAGTCGCTGTCTTTTTGCAGGGCATCATTGAAACCATAGTCGGCATATATTTTCGCAAAGTCCGCGGCGGAGATATTAGGAACGCGTTCCTTGAGATCACCCACATATCTATAAGAGCGGCCGTTCTTGATGTCGTGGTTACCCGGCACAACATATACTTTCTTTCCACTCGCCTTCAGCCTTGCCAGGTACGTGGTCATCAGCAAATGAGAAGCCAGTTCGCCATCCTTAGTTAAATCTCCCGGGACCAGCACGAACGTAGCATTCAAATCGCTGATTGATGTAACCGCAGCATCCAGTATCTCCGGACTCTCCCTGATTAGCTTGCGATCTGCAGTAATATAGTCTTCAAAAGCCTTTCCGGACATTCCGAGGTTAGGATCCATAAGATGCGGATCGCTGAATACCGCGAAGTTTGCCTCGGGATACGGAGCCACCTTTTCCAGGGAACTGCGCAATGAAGGATTAGAATCTATTTGGAACGTCGGTTTCGGAGCAGCGCATGCAACCAGGCTAAAAATCATTAAAGCGCAAAATGTAATTTGGACAATTCTGGAAGTTGCTGAAACCAATTCCTTCACCATGTAACCCCCTTCTTATTAAACCGATAGCTGGCTGATGAATGTAATATACTACAGATAATCTGCGACGGCAATATTGTTTCCGTAACCGGTTTTGCTGATATTGCATACGACAGCAATAATAGTTAAGATTAAGACAATGGTAACATTATGTTAATCTCTTCAGGGTATTCCCAACACGACCGTATATGAAACATATGGAAAAAGGTGATTCTACGAAGCGGGGGGAAAATAACAGGGAGTTGGCTTCCTCTGTAAACTCCCGTCCCCAAACGCAGGATATCGAGGAACGGTACCAGGCGCTGTTTGAACGTTCTCGGGATGCTGTGTATATCCACGATATCGATGGCAATTTCACCGACGTCAACAGGGCGTGGCTAAAAATGACAGGCTACGAAAAAGCGGATATCTTAAACCTTAAATTGTTCGCCTTTTTGCCCCAGGACCAGATGCCGGTAGTCACGGAAGCTACCGATGAATTGATAGATAGCGGTGTAAGTGAATTTCATGAATTCAAGCTCAAACGCAGGGATGGCAGCTTTATAGATATTGAGGCGACTTCTTTCCTGATCTACCGGCAGGGCAAACCGGTCGCAGTTATGGGCATCGCCCGCGATATTACTGAACGCAAGCGTATTGACGAATCACTCCGACTGAATGAATGGTTTTACAGGCTCCTGGCAGATAATATGACGGACTCGGTATGGTTAATGGATATGAATTTGAATGTTATCTATGCCAGCCCATCCTCTGAAAAACTCCGGGGGTACACCGTTCAGGAATTGCTTGAACTGCCCCTTGAAAAGCATTTGACACCAGCATCTCTCCAGATAGGTCTTGAAATGTTCTCGCAAGAGATGAAAAAGCTGGAAGAGGACCCGGGTTATACTATCAACAAGACATTGGAACTGGAACTTTATCGCAAGGACGGCTCGACCTTCT
>JBEKCL010000048.1:0-17983 GCA_050014895.1 Dehalococcoidia bacterium | reverse complement strand
GGAATTCAGCAGGGCTAGAAGATAGTAGTAGTCAAAGTCAGCTGAGATATTCTCCAATTCCTCTCGTGAATAGGTTGAATATTTAGTTAAGCTCATGTTGATACTATTATTGTCCACTCCAGACAAACCATTCCATTTTACTAATGCTCTAACCGTTTGGTCACAAACAAAGCCTTCTGTATCTAATGCTACATGCAAAGTACCAATTTTATTTGTAACCAATTTAGGTTTGCCATGTAGTTCGGGGAACGTCGGTCTACTTAATTGAGATGGGACACGCTCTGTATCCCATTCAACATATCGATGATTTAATATAGAATAGTCTGCAACATCTTCACCTTCAATAAGTTTCCTACTATGTATTGTTGAAGGTTTTTCTGAAATCAAATCTCTTTTTTTAAAGGCACCAGCATAATTTATTTCATCAGCATTGAATACTATACCCTTGCTAACAAAGCAAATATCACCTAAAGTAATCTTAGTCTTAGATATTAATTTTGTTTTACTCTCTTCAAAGTCAGTAAATATCTTGGAATAGCTTGATACATGCACTTCCTCCGTATTGTCTAGCGAATTGGAATGCCTGACTTTCTTCACTGGAAGATGTGGCTCTGATTTCTGAATAATAATGATAATATTATGTACTCCGACTCCTGAAAATATCTGAATATTGGGGAAATAATCTATTTGGACAATACGGTAATTACGTATAAGGTGTTCATGTATCTTATTGGCATATTTCTCTGTCAAAAATGCGTCGGGGATAATGAAACCAAGATAGCCGTCATCTCTTAAGAGTTCTAAGCCCTTTTCAATAAAAGCGATATAAATATCCCACTTCTCTTCAAGGTACTGATAATTATCTCTCAACCATTTTCTTTCAATGGGATTGGTTTTCTGCATGATGATTCCGTTAATATAAGGGGGATTGCCAATAACCACATCAAATCCACCTTTTTTCATAACCGTTGGGAACTTTTCCTTCCAGTTGAAAGATTTATTCCCAACCACATCTAAATCATCAACCAAGCTATTACCCACTTTTATATTGCTATTGAGATTAGTCAGCTTCTGACCTATTTGTGCTGTTTTTAGCCAAAGTGACAGTTTAGTAATCTCAATCGGTTCTTCATTCAAATCAACTCCATAAAGATTGTGAGTTAGGATATGATTTTCAAACCATTGCGGCTGTTCCACTTTAATGTTTTCGAGTGTTATTACTTCTGGCTTATGGATTGCTCTATGTATTTTTAATAAATGTGAATATGCTTGATTTAAAAATGCTCCGCTACCACAAGCAGGGTCGAGGATAGTTATATCATCCAGCCTTTCTGGGTGCTCGAGCAGCAGTTGCCCAACTGTGTTTGCGATAATGTATTTTGTAATATAGGCAGGAGTATAGTAGATACCTTCCTTTTTCCGCCTAGATTTTTCCTTTCCGAGTATTATTGTTTGAATAAGCCGTTCCTTTATTTCTTCAATATCGGAAATGCTTTGTTCAAATATGTGACCTAATATGTTAACGTCGAGTTCAGAAGAAAAATCATAATTCTCCTCAAATTTAACTAACCTTTCAACCATTACGTTATCGATTGCTAAATTATCCAATATTAAATCGTCTTCAAAAAGACCACCATCATATGCAGTTATTGGTGGTTCCTCACTCCCTTTGTCTATACTCTTAAAAATTTGTTTCAACATAAACCATTGTTTTTGTTGCGGATGCACTTGATGTATCGGTATGCGTTTTGCATACTCATAATTGTTGCCCAGAAGACCATGGGGCAGTAACCCTCCTATATCTTCACAAAACGCAATAAAAATAATCCTGTCCAGTATTTTCTGCGATTTTTCCAGGAGAGTAATTTTGTCTATCCCTTCATTATTGCTGACTAGGTGCTGAAATAACTCGTTGCGAAGGTTCTTGTACTCGTTGTAAAACTTGGAGGATATTTTGACTTCTGCTGCACTACGTGCGAGAAGATGTGATTCTGTTGTGGAAGTCCCTGTTTTTCTAAAGAGATTTCCGTAGCAAAGGATATAGTAGAACCTCTCTAATTCCTGTTGATTATCTAGGTCTTTAACCCAAAATTCTTCATAATATTCTTCACCTTTAGTTCTGCTATATAATCGTATTTCGTCAAAATTACTGACAATAATCCACTGTACGCCAGCTATTTTGTTACAGTACTGAAAAGCTTGTTCGACTGGTGTTAGATGAGATTCACGAGATTGCCTCAAATCCAGCGGTGTGTTGAATGCCTTGAATTCAATTACAGCTTTAACCTCTGACGTAGTGGTTGAAAATATACCAAGAACAGCATCTGGTTTCTTTTGACCAATATCTGTTTTTTCCAGTTCCCTAAGCGTGTAGTACTCTTCCTCCGTATCTTCAAATGTATAACCTAGAATACGCTCAAAAAAGGTAGCCAAAAATTTGGGAGCAATTTCAGGTTCATCCCTGTTTATCAAATTGGGAATACGGCTTTTCCATTTCTGAACTAGTTTCAGTTTATTTCCTATATCTGGTACGGCAAATGTGGCTGTAGTTGCTAGCAGAATATCTTTTGCATTAAATAATACTTTATGCTCTCGTGTTAACGTTGGTGCCCTAAATAGCTCAAGTTGTTCTTTTTTCATTATTTAACCAGCCAAAATAGCTAAATATAATTGGAATTCTTAACTCTCATTTTATACCTCATAGCCATTTCATAAGCGAGGCATAAGCACTCTTATTGTATTTTGTATGGTCGTACTTGTCTATTTTGTTCTGTTTACGGGCGTTATATGCTCCACCGGCCTCCCAAAATTCGAAATGGGCAGATGGTCTGCTACTGGGGTCGAATGCGCAGTAATTTTTAGTGTATTATTAGTGGGCAAAACTTTACAGGTGGATGAGGTATGTAGGTAAGAAACGTGGCTACAAACGAGGTATTGATATTTCATGATGAAAGAATTGTCGCGAAATGGCTATATCACGGTTATATTATTTGTGATTCACAGTCGTTGACATTACTGAGCGAGTATTTAAGCAGAATCAAGAATGACGCAGGTTGTGACGAAAATAAACGAATTCATTTTAGTGAATTGCGCTCAAATAGTCAGAGAAGTAGCAGAACAAAGGCAGCCGCCGCATGGGCCAAATTATATGTAAAAGAATTATATTCCCACGTAAGGTTCTATCTTTTCGGTGTAAACAAAGGCAATCTGGATTACAACCAATTCGGCCCTCCAGCCGATGGACAACTGCGACATCTTAGAATATACAACACTTTCTTTCATATAGGTTTATATGCGGCATGTCGCTATTTCTTTGATATTGATGATGCTGTTGAAGTTATACATATCTACTCTGAAGATAGAAATATTTCCGTGGATGATCCTTTTTTAGTGCATTCTCCCTATAAAATAAATACCAGGGGCTCTAATGTGTCTGTCAAATGTTCGCAGATAACCTCAGTGGCCAGTGATCCACAAAGGGAACTTAATTATCCTGAGTACGTACATATCATTAATTTTGTTGACGTCATATTAGGTGGATTTTCTCACGTTATTGACGCGACTAGCATAACTTCGAAAGGCTGTAATGAGGTGGCAGAGTATCTATATCCACTTTGTCTAAGGCTGACGCAAGACCCTTATAACAAGAATAGTAGATATTACAAAAGATGCGCAATGTCATTTTTCCCAAAACAGAATCTATGTCGGACAAGCACGAGCGCAAGTACGTTGTCTGAAGACCAATTCTACTATCGGAGGAGTTTGAGGCTTTATCAGCAGTGTTTGCCTGGATTCGATCGGTAACGAATTGTGACATGGCTCCCAAAAGGGAGACTTTGCGGAATAGCTACAATAGGCTATAATGACGTAGGCTTAAAAGAGCCTCTTTTGCGACAGCATTATTTTTTCGCCACGCTTGCCGGGGTGAGTGGATTCTATGGAGGTGAAGTAAAACATGGTTCGTTTCCTTCATACAAGCGATTGGCAGCTTGGCATGACCCGTTATTTTTTCTCAGAAGGGTCTCAGGAGCGTTATAACCAGGCACGCTTTGATGCTATCCGCACCCTAGGGAGAATTGCAAGGGAAGCGAATTGCCAGTTCATGGTAGTCTGCGGAGATATATTTGAATCCAATCAAGTGGATCGGAAGACTGTTGCCCGCGCACTTGAGGCACTTAAAGAAGTTCCTGTTCCTGTATGGATTCTACCTGGTAATCATGATCCCTTAAATGATGCCTCGGTTTTTCTTTCCACTAACTTTGTTCAAGGGAAACCTGCTCATGTACGGGTGATTGTTGATACGTCCATAATCCAAATTGAAGGGAACGTTGAACTGGTGGGTGCTCCGTGGTTGTCAAAGCGAATGGAAATAAATCCATATTACAAAGCTATCGCACCTCTTGAACCAGCTGAAGGCATCACCAGAATTATTATTGCACATGGTACGGTCGATTCATTTACTCCGAAAAAAGATGATCCTTTAATAATTTCGACTGAGAGCCTTGAGAATGTTATTAATGAGAATAAGGCATCATTCATAGCATTGGGTGACCGCCATTTACGTACCAAGATTGGTGCTGGCGAGCGTATCTGGTATTCAGGTACTCCAGAAGTAACGGATTTTGGTGAAGAAGATTCTGGTTATGCCCAAGTCATTGAGATGGATGGTGGTAATGTGGAAGTGATACCGTACCAAGTTGGTCAATGGCGCTTTATCGAAAAGAAGCACATTGATATCAATCATACTGAGGATATAGAGGCATTGCGACAGATGCTAGAAGACTTGGATCAAAAAGAACGTACAATTATCAAAGTCAACTTGGTCGGCTCTATTTCCCTAACACAAGAAGGAGTTTTGAGACAATCGCTTGACTCCATTAGCGAGGTATTTGCGAGTTTTCAGATCAATGACACCGATTTATTGGTGGTGCCTGATGATGCCGACTTTTCTAATCTTGGTTTTTCAGGATTTGTTGAAACGACCGTTGCTCAACTTAGAGGACAGATGACAGGTGAAACACCGGAGAAACAGAGTGCTCGTGATGCACTCATGTTACTATTAAGATTGCGTGGGGCTATAGTATGATATACAAGCGTCTTAAAATTGCTAATTATAAGGGTATTTCTGAAAAGGAAATTGAATTTGCCGAAAACGGCATAACAATTGTACGAGGGCCCAATGAGGTTGGGAAAACTAGCTTGGGCGAAGCAATCTGGCTTCTATTTGGCTATCCTGATTCGAGTAAAAGTCGTGATATTACTGCAATTAAACCCGTTAATCGTGACGAGGGGCCAGAGATTGAATTAGAAGCAATTAGTGGCCCATATCAGTTTACGTATTTTAAGCGTTATCTTAAAAGACCAGAAACACGGTTGACTATTGTTAAGCCAAGGCCTGAAAATTTAACCAGTAGGTCAGCACATGAGCGAGCTGAAGCGATATTAAAAGAGACTCTAGACATAAGTCTGTGGAAAGCTTTGAGCATAAGACAAGGCGCAGAGATTATGCAACCGAACCTAGAAGGACAGATTTGGCTTTCTAAGGCATTGGATCAAGCAACTGGCGGTCATACTACAGATCAGGTGGCAGAAAGCCTTTTCGAAGCGGTTCATCAAGAGTATTCGAATTACTTTACAGAGAGTGGTACTGAAAAGAAGAATATGGTAGAACATCGCCAAGAATTGCTGAATTGCCAAACTGAAGTTCATACAATCGAAGAGGCAATACGTAACTTAGATAATGATGTAGATTTTGCTGCTAGACTAAAACGGGAATTAGATCAACTTAAACGGTCTGAGCAAAACATTATTGATGATATTGAAAAACGATCTGCCATATTAGTCGACGTTTCCAAATTGGAGTCAAGACTTTCAGGGGAGAAACTGCAATTACAAGAGGCGAAAGGAAATGAAAAAGAAGCACGTAACATAAAGGATAAAAGGACAAATCTCATTGACGATGTAACACAGGCCAAAGATACAGTCGATGAAATGCAAAGCTCTTATGAATCGAGAGTTGAATCATTTGATCAAGCTAAGCAAGAGTTAGATAAGTCACGTAGTGCGTTTGATACTGCTGAAGGTAAGAAGAAAAATATTCAAGAACTAGTAGATTTACGCCAGCATGATTATGAATATTTTCGGCACCAGCTGGATTTTAAGCTATTGTCAGAAAGAAAAAGACGTGTGGATCAAGCACGAGAAAATGCTGCAAAAGCAAAAGCTATTTTGGCCAACAATAAAATTGACGAAAATGCTTTAGCATCCATTGAAGAAGCTCGATACGGTGTAATAAGCGCTAAAGCTGAACTAGGAGCTAAATCGCCCACTGTTATAATGCAGGGATTAAATGAATGTAGGCTGATCAAAGATGGGACGGAAATTGATCTGAAAAAAGGGGAACAGCAATCTATTACTATCATTAACGATCTTAAATTAGTTGTACCTGATATGCTTGAAATTCATGTAAATGCTGGTTCTAGCATAGATACTTTATCAAGAAAAGTTGAAGAAGCTATAACGAACTTGAGCAATGTTTGTAGTTCATTCGGTATAGACGATGCTAATAAAACCCGTGATGCTTTTGAGACAAGGCAACAAGCTTTGAGGCAAATAACGGATTTAATTAATATTGAAAATGATAACCTGCGTGACCTCACATATGAAAAATTGTCAGAGTTAATACTGGATTTGCAACAGAGTATATCAACATATCTCCCGATGAGAGTATCAGAACCCAAGATTCTAGAGAATTCTGAATTAACGAAGGCAGAATTAGAGAGTTTGGGCAAACTTAAAAATACTGTCGAAATGGAATGGGAGAATGCTAAATCAAGACTTGATGAAGCAAAAAGACTTAAAGATGAAAGAGACGGACAATATATAGAGGCGAAAACTAAGCTGGATATTAGCAAAGACAACCTGGACAAACTGCGAAAGAAATTAGAAGAAGAACGAGCTATCATATTTGATGCAATGATCGACGAAACATTAACAAACGCTGTAAGCAGTATGGAAAGGGCCAAGGCTAGTGTTGATGCTATAGAGGTATCTCTAATAAAATTAAATCCGGAACGTGAGAGAGTGCTCGATGAAACTGCAAAAAAATCATTAGATAGGATACGAGAACAGATGAAGAACACAAATACGGAGTTGGTCAAAACGAATACACGTTTGAAACTTAATGGTGAGGATGGACTTTACGATAAATTAAACGTAGCGAAAACTAAACTTGTACATGCAGACTATGACAGTTCCTCGTTATTTAGACGTGCAGCAGCGGCAAAATTATTATACGAAACGATGCGACGTGAGCGGGATATAGCACGTCACACTTATGTTGCCCCACTAAGAGAGAAAATTGAGGCATTGGGTCGTCTTGTATATGATGATTCTTTACAAATTGAAGTTAATGATAACTTACAAATTGCTAACCGAACATTAAATGGTGTAACAGTTGAATTTAATTCGTTGAGTGGTGGAACAAAAGAACAGCTTTCACTAATTTTCCGATTGGCTTGTGGGATGATGGTTGCTCAAGACGGTGGGGCTCCGATAATGCTAGATGATACTCTTGGTTATACTGATCCTGACCGGTTGCGGTTAATGGGTGCTATCATTGCAAAAGCGGCGAAGGAATGCCAAATAGCAATATTTACTTGTGTGCCTGATCGATATAGTAATATTGGAGATGCCAAAGAGATTGTGTTTAATTAATCTGGATGAAACCCTTATAAAAAGAAATCACCTGGTGTTTCAAGTGGAGTTCGACTCTCCCTCGCCTCCACCATAAACACAGAATAAAAATATAACGGGCTTCTCATATGAGAAGCCCGTTGATTGTAAGGTTTGTTTATGCAGCTATCAGGGCTATTTGAATATCAGCGAATTGAACATTGGTTTGCAAGCTTCGTAGTCCATCATACCCTGGGGAGCGGTTACTCCAAAGGTAAGCCTCTTGCCCCCGCGGTCAATAGCCATGGCATAAGATTCAAGTTCCAGGCCGCCGGGCCAGGTATAAGTCCAATCAACCAGCTCGCATTTGGTACCATCCCACAGTGTGAAATCCTTATCGGACACCCACTTTAAATTGGTAACGCCTTTCTTGTCATAGTAGGTAGGGAGTAACTCCTTTTGTTTATCAAGGCCTGTGCCCGGATAGGCGGTTATTGTTAATGAGGGCAAGCCCGCTTTGGCCTTGGCTATAAACAGCTGGTATTCCCAATCGGTTGGCTTGCTATCCCACTCTTTAGGATATCTGAATGAAAACTTATACTCATCATTAGTATAAGTTGCAGCGTTGAAGCCAAGTTCTTCGTCTGTAAGAGGTTTGGTGGCGGCAGGAGTAGTGGCTGCCGGTGTTGTTGTAGCCGGTGTTGTGGCAGCCGGTGGAGTAGTTGTTGCAGGTTTGGCGGCTGGCGTTGCAGGTGCACATGCGGCTGCAACAACGAGCAATACGAACATGGTTGCAATTAACATGCTGACTAAAGCTGATCTGGACATTGTTTCCTCCTTAATTTGTTTATATTTCAATGTTAAATAAGTAGGGACGAAGTTGTTCACGCGACCCAGTGTTTATTGTCCTTGTGGTCTTTCAGTTCGCTATACTTGATTTTCTCCCCTTCTTTTCCAATGCCAAGATAGAATTCCTTGATATTCGGATTGTTCTTCAGGTCTGCAACGCTTCCTTCAAGCACTACCTTGCCATTTTCCATAATATATCCGTAATCAGCAATTGACAGGGCAGCAGCGGCATTTTGTTCGACCAGCAGAACAGAAAGACCCTGCTCCTTCTGCATTTTCTTAAGGATATCGAGGATTTCCTTGACAATGATCGGGGCAAGTCCCATGGATGGCTCGTCAAGCATGAAAAGTTGAGGCTTGGTCATCAAAGCTCTGCCGATAACAAGCATTTGCTGCTCGCCCCCGGAAAGATAGCCTGCCACGTTTTTACGGAGATCGCGCAAGCGTGGGAAATAGGAATAAATGACCTCGCGGTCTTTAGCGAAGGGAGATTTTTTTCCGGTGACATAGTGACCGGCTTCCAGGTTCTCTTCAACCGTCATGTGCGTAAAAACCAGACGGCCTTCTATTAACTGCGTTATTCCCAGCTTGACCCTGTCTTCAACCTTCATGCGTTCGATGCGTTTGCCATTGAAAGTGATCTCACCACTTGATACCTCGCCAGCTTCAGTGAGCAGAAGCCCTGAGATGCTCTTAAGCAGTGTGGACTTGCCGGCGCCGTTGGACCCCAGCGTTGCCACTATGCGTTTATCAGGCACCTGTATAGAGACATCTGACAGTACACGGATTACCCCGTAGTATTTGACTTCAATTATATTAACGTTTAGCATGCAAATTCCTGGGGAAGCAGCTCCGCATGCGGGACCGCTTCCCTCTATTAACTATTGTGCCCAAAAACTGGGATCGCCGGCAATTGAAGGCCAGGGCGGCATATGGTACCACTTATAGAGTATATCTACGTCATATGTTTCGGTTGTCTTGACAATTATGCAGTCATGGGAGGTCACGTGGTTGGTGGGCGACCATTCGTTTGGCGCACCCAGGCCGTGGACGTTATTTCCGGTCATACCGGTCTCCCAGAATTCCTTCATTTTTTCGCCGGTAAGATTAGAAAAGCCCCACTTATTGATGGCCTGGTCGAACGCTTCGACCGAGGCGATGGCGTTGGCATAGGCTGAAATGCGGACCCAGTCAAGGGTTGTTCCCATACGGTTTTTCTTGTGGATTGCTGCTATAGTCTTCAGCATGGGTACATCGTCCGCCATCTGCGGATAAATCGCAACAGGTATATGGTTGATCACGCCCACCATTGCGGCCCGGTCCGCCATGCGGAACAGGGGTATGCTGCTCAGGAATGTATCCAGTATGATTGTGGAATCGGTTAGGCCCATGGCCTTGGCCGTTTTGTGAAAAATGATCTGCGGAGTGCCGGTAGAACAGAGAACGACATAATCAGGTTTGGCGTTTTTAATATTGGTCACCTGGGAGGTAGCATCGGTCGATGAAACTGACATCCATTCCGTGGCAACTATCGGCCACTTAAGTTCGTTTTCTAGCATCCATTTAACGCCCTTAATGCATGATTTTGAGAAAGCAAGGTCGACTCCCATTATGGCTATACGGGGAGGATCAGCCTTCTTCCAGTTATCCTTGATCCAGTTCAGGCTGCAGCGATAATAGTCGGCATAGGCCGGGCCGTTGCCGAATACATATTGATTTTGGGATACGGGCAGGATTGATCCGTATTCAGTAGGTCCTGATAGGGGAATCTTGTACCTTTCGGCAATAGGTTTGCAAACGGACATAAAGTTGGCTGATACTGAGCCTACGATCAGCACATTGTCCTGCGTGCACATCTTTTCAAACCCTGCCACGGCAAGATCGTTATCGTATTTCGTATCAACTGTTACATATTCAATAGGATGTCCCTGCACGCCACCCTGGGCATTGATAGTTTCAACGTAATCCGTCCCCGATTCCATCTGTGGGATACAGGATGACGCGATCGGGCCGGTCAGATCGGTCAACCATCCTATCTTGAGGGGGTTTTTAGAATCGTCTTCCTTGGGCGCCTGGGCAGCTTGTCCGCAGCCTGCCAGCACCATTGTAAGCAGCGCCACAAGCATAAGTACTGCAAACACGACCTTGACTTGTCTTTGCATGTGTGGACCTCCTTTTTGTTCTTTCGTCATATTAGTAATATCAACAAGACTTTTACCGGTGTGAGAAAGGCCATATACTGTACCTGGCCGTGAATAATTTCCACCTGTAAGCCAAACCCTTGGGCTCAACGATAATAAATATAACCATCGCAGCACCCAGCAACAACAACATGATGGGGCCCAGCGTGCTCTGTGCTCCCTGGAATATTGAGGATAGGCCGGTCAGTAAAAGAGTTAAACCCTGGTTTAGGATAACAAAAAATAAGACACCGAAATATGCTCCGGAGACAGTTCCAATCCCTCCTACAATTATATATGCGAGATAATAAAATGACTCCATGAGGGAATAGCTGTCAGGAGTGATAACGCCGCGGGAATGTGCCAGTATTGCACCGCCGAATCCGGCAAGTGCGCAACCCACGAAAAAGGCCAGTAACTTGTGCAGGGTAACGTTTACCCCGATTGACTGGGCTGCCAGTTCATTGTCGCGGATAGCGATGAATGCACGTCCCACGTTTGTCCTGACCAGGTTGTATGTTAAGTAGGTAGCGATAACCAGCCCAGCCAGTGCTATATAGAAGTAACTGGCGGGACGGTCGAATGCAAAATTTCCGATCTTGGGAGCCGGGGCCGACATGCCGTACGATCCACCCGTTAATCCAACCCAGTGGATTAAAACATAAAGTATGATGACCTGGGCTGCAATCGTGGAGATGATAAGATAGAATCCCTTTAACCTGATTGAGGCGAGCCCGATAAGAATGCCAACCATTCCGGCCATCAGTGTCGCGACCGGTATTGATAGCCAGACGGACCACCCCAATTTATATGATAGTATGGCCGACGCATATGCCCCTATGGCAATAAAGCCGCAATGTCCTGCAGACATCTGCCCGCAGTATCCTGTCATAACCTGTATTCCCAGAGTGCAGGTGATGATGCCCATGGTCATGATTACTACTGTCAGCCAGAAATTATTACTGAATAGCGGTATAGAAAGACAAAACGCCAGTCCAATGATAAAAAGGATTAGCTGCGGCTTGTTATTGGCGAAGGCCGTAATCCTGCCCAGTATATTTTGAGAAGTTACTTCCGGTGATTTCATGAATTAAGCCCTCGCAATTGTTTTCTGGCCGAATATACCGTAAGGCCTGATAAGAAGAATTAGAAACAGGACTACGAAATTGGCAGTATCTTCAATCCCGATGAGGTAAGTCCCGAGATAGGCACCGGACAGATGCTCGATGATTCCCATAGCTATTCCGCCTATAAGTGCGCCGGGGATTGACTCGAGGCCGCCAAGGATGATGGCCGGCATCACTTTCAAGCCGTAGTCGTCCAGCGAGAATGAGACGGACAGCATTGTGCCGATAATGATGCCTCCGACTGCTGCCGCCAGGCTCGATATAGCCCAGGATAAAGCATATACACGCTGGGCGCTTATGCCCAGTGATTGTGCCACATGCTGATTGTCCTGCGTGGCGCGCATCGCTATGCCGATGGACGTAAATCTAAAGAAAAGAATAAAAATCGTAAATAGGACTATGGCAGCAGCAGTGGCCAGCAGGAAGACGGGTTGGATGTTGGCACCCAGTATAACTACAGGCGTATTGGGAATGTACTCGGGGAAAGAACGGTTGGCTGTTCCGCCAATCAAAAGAATGATACCGCGGACTATTACATAAATGCCGATGGTTACAATTAGAAGGGACAGGTGAGATTCTCCAATAAGCTTTTGCAGAAAAACATACTCAATGAGCCATCCTATAAAGAACGAGAATATCAGCGTGATCACACAGGCTGCCCAGAAGGGCAATCCTATTGTTGCACTGAACAGGAAGCATAAATATGCCCCGATAATCATCAGGCTGCCCTGAGCCAGGTTAAAAATGCCTGTACCTTTATAAATTAAGACGAAACCGAGCGCTATGATACTGTAGACGGCGCCTATCGCTGTGCCAATTACCAGGTGCTCAATCAGGGCTTGCATTCTATCCTCCAATCATACGGGTTCGTGCGTATAAGGTGGCATCACCTGAGATACTACTCTACAGCTCCTCCAAGGTAGGCCTCGATTACCAGTGGATCAGCTTTGACCTGATCAGGTGTACCATCGGCTATTTTTTTACCGAAATCCAGGACAACAATCCTGTGTGAAATATCCATGACAACACCCATATCATGTTCTATAAGAATAATGGTATGAATGCGGTTTTTATGTATATCAAGTATGAAACGGACCATGTCCTGTTTTTCGTCCAGGTTCATACCTGTCAATGGCTCATCCAGTATCAGTATTTCAGGTTTCAGGGCCAATGCCCTTCCAAGCTCGACCCTTTTACGCAAACCGTAAGGGAGGGTACCTACCAGGCTGTTGCGGATATTGCCTATTTGTAAAAACCCGATGATCTCTTCTGCAATCCGGCGGCTTTCAGCCTCTTCTTTCGCTGCCTTACCGATATAAATGCTGTCTACCACTGCTCCCCTGAAACCGCTGGTCATAAAACAGTGGCGCCCTGCTATGAGGTTCTCTAATACCGAGAGGTAGCCGAAAAGACCGATATTCTGGAAAGTCCGGGCTATTCCTGCACGTGCTATCTGGTAGCTGTACATGCGGGTGAGCTCCCTACCTTTGAAAGTGATCGATCCCGATTGCGGCTTGTAGAACCTGTTAATGCAGTTGATTACACAGGTCTTGCCTGCGCCATTCGGCCCAATGATGGATAGTATTTCCCCTTCGCGGACTTCGAGGCTGACTTCTGTGAGGGCTTTGACTCCGCCAAAGCTTAGACTTATGTTGTCAATCTTTAATATAGAATCAGTCTTGACTGGCATCCGTGGCCCCCTTAAGGCGGTGAATTATCAGGTAAGCACAACATACTAGGAGTATCTATTATTGACTAGCAGTATGTTTATGTTTTAATATAGTACATAACAAAATACCTGTTGTCAAGAGAAAATACTGTAAATTTCCTTTAGGATGAGATAATATATATAGTGGTTCGTTAAAATGGAAAAACAAAAAACAAATATAAAGATGACAAAAACGGCTTCAAGGGCGAAAGCCAGGAAACAATTGCTCCAGGATTTCATGAAGGTTGAGATCTATACTGCTGCAGTTAATGCTGTCGAAAAGCATGGCTGGTCACTTATATCTATGGATGAAATAGCCAATGAAATCGGCGGTTCAAAAGGTACAATCTACTACTATTTCAAGTCAAAAAATGAACTTATGTCTGATATGTGGATACACGTTTTCAAGGAAATGAGCAATGTGCTTGTGCCCATATTCGAGGATAAGACCCTCGAACCCGTGGAAAAGCTCAAGAAATATATCTGGAATCATGTTTTTCTTTATTGTAAGAACTGGCGTTTTGACAAGACTATCTGGAGTAATGCCTTTTTCATCACTTCATGGAGTGAAACCACCGATAAGAAAGTGCAAAAGGCTCGGGCAAATGAGCTTGACAAATATGTGAAATTGCTTGCTGCGTGCAGTCCGGGTAAGGGCAAGAAAGATAACATCTGTGAACTCCAGGCACATGCGATAGCCAGTTTTCTTGAATCTATAATTGTCTGGTACAGTGAGCCTTTCCCGATATCGGCTAGTGAGGTTGCAGATATGGTGACTAATATATTGATGGAAGGGCTCCGGCACGGTAAAGTACCGAAGCCCCGTTGATCTATTTAAGTTCGAGTTAATAATCGAGAAATAGTTCTAAAACTGTAAAGCCAGTCATTG
Source organism: Dehalococcoidia bacterium (assembly GCA_050014895.1). GTDB lineage: Bacteria > Chloroflexota > Dehalococcoidia > GIF9 > UBA5629 > JAFGLP01. Next base: position 3,556 of record JBEKCL010000048.1, on the reverse strand, counting down.
GATTGCACTGGGTTCTCTTATCTGAGCAGCATATATTCGCTATTGGGTTTGCCTGTTATTTTATCGGTTTTCCCGCCATAGGTTATTTCTGCTTTGCAATCAGCAACCAGTCGCCAGTAATATTGTTTCCACGGTGCGGCGTGCTCTATCACAGCATGGGTGGAGATGGCTGAACAATGAATGTCCATTTTAAACTGGGCATCATCGCCATTGGCAGATATGGCAAGGTCGCTGGGAATTGACTGGTTATACTTCTCATCCCGGATTTCATTCGAATATTTCAGGTTGAAATGGTCGGGTAAGAGAATAGGTTTATCGCCTTTTGCAAGGTAAAAACGTGATTCATCAGGTTCGCCTTTCCTGGCCGGGTAAAGGTAGTAATAAATCACTGTATATTCCGGGTGATGCAGGCGTCCCCAGAACCATCTGTGCAGGCTGTCTTCCATTTCGCAGTTTCCCCAGTTATGGTCGTGATATCCCAATCCCTTTACTTTGAGGGCTTTATCGCCAACCCAAAGCGTGCCCTCCACCTCGGCGCGCGGGCATGGCACCAGCCAGTTCTGTTTTTCGGTGCCGTTATCGTAAAGATATCCCTTTCCAAGCGGTTTCCACCCGGGAAGTTTCCTGTGGAAGATCAGATCAGCGCCACCTTGTTTGCTTTTACCATAGATGTGGTAGGTGTCTTTGTCTTCCTGCCTTGCGAAATATTCGCCCATCTTAACATCGCATTTTTCAGCGCTTAAGCTGCAGGTATTGGGATCTATGGGCTTAACGATGGCGATGTCTTCTCCCTCCGGTGTATAGATTGACAGGTTTAGTGCAGGGAAATGCGGTTTATAATGTGCGAAAGGCTTATGGAAGCCCAGTGCGCAAGTGTAGCCGTTATCGAAATGTCCGTCGAAATACCACCATTCGTAGTAGTCGGGGCTGTCGAAGAGATGGACTCCATCATCTTTATCTTGATAACCTAATGTGCCTGACATGATAAGTCTCCTTTTATTAAGATGATTTAATTTATAGGGCTATTTAAAAAGCATATACTCGTGTATAGTTTCGCCCTTGACCTTTTCCGTACGGCCTCCTGCTTTGATCTCCGCCTTGTAATCAGCGAGGAACCTCCAGTAATACGTGGGCCACTTGGCGGCAGCGCTCATGTTTACTTTTTCCACAACACTTTTTGTTATCATCTGGCAGTTAAATTCTACGCCCTTGTCTTTGCTTATCAGAGTCAGGTCTTTAGCATACTGCCTTTGTAGCTCAGGATCTGTCTCCAATTTCGCTTCTTTGAGCGTAAAATTTTCGGTGGTAAGTATAACTTTTTTCTCGCGGGCAAGATAGAGCCTGGCTGCCATGGGGTCCTTCTTATTCACTGGATACACCCAGCCGTATATCAACGTATATTTATCATCGTAAAGTCGGCCCCAGTACCAGCCGCTGAAGTAATCATGCATATTGGAGTTACCCCAATTGTGATCGTGGTATCCCCGGTTGCCCTTAACCTTTATCGGGGTTTCCCCGATGTAAAGTGTGCCTTCAACTTCTCCCCGTGGGATTGGGACAACCCAACCCTGGACGGCATCGTTTTTATTCAGGAGTATACCCGAGCCGTCAGGTTTCCAGCCGGGCAGTATATTCTTAAAAATCAGGTCTGCGCCTGCACGCTTGGTATGAATAGAGACCTTATATGTGCCGTCCTTTTCCTGCCGCACGAAATTGTCTCCGATTTTAACGTCGCAGTGGTCGGCTGAAGCGCTGCAGTCCTTTGCATTGAAAGGTTTAAAAGTGACCACGTTTTTGCCATCGGGCGCATAAATATGCAATTGCACACCCGGTATATGGGGTTCAGAGAAAACAAGGCGGTAATGGAAAGTAATAACGCATGAATAACCGTTATCAAATTGCGCATCAAGGTACCACCATTCATAGTAGCTATCGTCCGGGTAGGGGTGTATTGCATCGTCTTTATCCTGGTATTCAGTGATTGGTTTGTTTGACATTTATTTCTCCCTTATTAGTTATTATTTTTCTCAGGGTAAACACCTGGCAACCAATCAGGTTGACTTGTGTAAGACCCTTTTTCATATTTTCGATATCTGCCAGTTCAACTACAGGTTTCCTGTTTTGCAGGGGAGTCTTATTTTGACATATTCTGCATCTTTTCCTTGATTATTCGCCGGATCTCACGCTTAAGTATCTTGCCCAGTCCGGTCTTGGGCAGCGCTTCCATGAAGAATATTCTCTTGGGTGCGACAAAGTGGTGCAGTTTCTCTCCCAGATAAGACAGTAGCTCTTCTTCGGTGACTTTCTCTCCCGGTTTCAACACTACCGCCGCCCCGACTTCCTCTCCATATTTTTCATCTGGTATGGCGACAACGGCACATTCCAGCACTGCCGGGTGCTTATATAACCAGCCTTCGGCCACGCCGGGATCTATGTTTTCCCCTCCCTTAATGATCAGGTCCTTTTTTCTGCCTGTAACGAACAGTTCGCCGACGTCATCCAATTTGCCAAGATCTCCCGTATGCAGCCACCCTCCCTTGAGCGCCTCAGCCGTTTCTTTGGGTTTATTCAAGTAGCCCTTTGTGACGATTGGGCCGCAGCAGATAATTTCTCCCTCGGTACCACGCGGGACCTCGTTATCATTGTCATCTACTATTTTCAAGGCCAGTCCCGGCATGGGGAACCCCACGCTTCCTGGTTTTCGCGGCCAATCTCTTCGCTGGCGGGCAATAGAGCCCCCTACTTCGGTGCAACCATAGCCCTGCGTGATCTCTTTTTTAAAAATAGCTTGCGACTGCTTTATAAGTTCCATGGAAAGCGGGCCACCTGAACTGATCAGCAGATCAACGAACGACAGGTCATCGTTCTTTGGGTCCGCCACAAGTATCATGTATATCAACATGGTCGGGACAACCGGTATGATTTTCACATTGTATTTCTTGAGAGCGTCCAATACTTTCCTGGGATCGAACGGCGGCATCAGAATATTTACAAAACCTGAAAAATAGCCTTCCAGGCAACTCAGCACGCCGTAAATATGGTTCATAGGTATCGTAGTAAGCAGCGCGTCACCGGGATTGCAGGCCCAGACCGAGAAACCGGTTTTCATCTGGCATTCAAGGTTATAGTGCGTAAGCATGACACCCTTGGGGAAACCAGTGGTGCCTGAGGTGTACATCAGAATAGCGAGGTCTTCCTTATCTACATCGGCCACATTACCTTTATTGGAGTCCTTCAACAGGTCGCCATAGGGAATTATATCTGGCCCCTTTTCCTTACCAATGACTATTATCTTTTGAATGGTATTCAGGCCGGCGGCAGCCTCACGTACTTTGGGGAGAAGGATATCCTCTGTAAATATGACTTTGCAAGCTGAATCCTGCAATATGTAGCGTATCTCGGCTGGTGTTAGCATGTAGATAATGGGCAGGTAGACCCCACCCATCCTGGTAACGCCATTCATGATCTCTGGAATTTCGGGAACATTGCTGATTACGGAGCCCAGGATGTCCCCTTTTTTTACGCCGATGTTCTGCAATCCGGTAGCCAACGCTTT
>JBEKCL010000047.1:0-27950 GCA_050014895.1 Dehalococcoidia bacterium | reverse complement strand
TCCATGGCGATAGCTAGATTTACAGCGTAAGCTGGAACTCCGCACATCATGACGCGCTCAGGATTAGTGCCCACAGCCGCAATGACTACTGGTGCCGCTGCTATGTGAAGTTGCCCTCCTGCCGCCTCCGACAGTTCCCGGCGCCTCTTAACATCTCTTACAACTATAAACTTCCACTCTTGCCTATTACTGCCCGATGGAGCTAGGCGAGCCGCTTCAAGAACTTTGAGCAGTTTCTCCTCCGGCACAGGCTTGTCCTCATAATCCCGAATACTCTCCCTTTTCCTGATTGCGTCCTTCAGTTCCATTCTCAATCCTCCACAAATACTTGGCCTGGGAGAATCATAGCATGATTATCATATCAGTGCCTGGCAAGATAAGAGACTTGAAATAAGCTAACTTTATGACGGATTGTTTAATTCACGTTATATGTCCACGTAAACATCCCGATGTTCGTACAGTGGTAATAAAATCTAGCGGTACCGCAACTCGGATTTTCATCTTTTCCTGCGTTGCAACTATCTGAACATCTAGCGCTTTTAGGGCTTGTTTTTTATCCTGCTAAGAGCATTTCCTAAGGTTTGCCTCTACCCTGCTGCAATATTCTTGAATCTTCTACCTGGCAAGTTAAATGCAGTTGAGCTATTGAAATGATGAACTTAGTGGAGTATGCTGGTGAAATCCATTGGTCACGATATTAAGCTTGTTGTAATTATTAGCTAAGTGTCTGTGACTCAGATTTTGGTGGTTGGATCTAGAGGAAGCAAATCAATACCCCTTCATTAAGCTAAAGCATAGTGAGCCTGTAAAAGAAGATTCATCAGACAATAGTTGCCAATTTTAAGGTAAGTCAAATAGCATAGGAGGTGAGGTATGACTCTGCAACAGCCCTGTAAAGATCCTCGTGTGTCCGCTGAAGATCGTATTATAAGGCTTAAGGTCAATAGTGTATGGCATAAATTTTATGTTGGCCATGATATTGAAGAGGCTGATACCTTAGCATATTTACTGCGTGAAAAATTGGGGCTCAGCGGGCTGAAGATAGCTTGCGATGACGGTGCCTGTGGAGCGTGTACAGTAATACTGAATGGAGAAGCTGTTCTCTCTTGTATGACGCTCGCGGTTGATGCAGATGGCCAGGATATTTTAACCATTGAGGGTTTACCTAAGGATGACCCTGTTATAGCATCCTTCGCCGAACAAAGTGAACCAGGCTACGGCACTGCCATGCAATGCGGTTATTGTACACCTGGATTTGTAATGACAGTTAAAGCTTTTCTTAATGAAAACCCGAACCCGACAGCACAAGAGATAAAAGATGCACTTTCAGGCAATATCTGCCGTTGCGGTTGTTATGCTGCAATCGCAAAGTCGGTCGAGCACGCCGCGGAAAAAATATCCAGGCAAGAGAGTAAACCATGAGCAATCAATTTAAAAGCCGTGTAAACCGTAAATACCTGGGGACTTATCGTCCCCGGATTGATGGCTGGGAGAAAGCCAGCGGCCGGGCAGAGTTTATAGATGACATGACATTAAAGTGCCGTCTGCCAAACATACTTTATGCCAAAGCGCTCCACAGCCCTTATCCGCATGCAGTCATCAAAAATATTGACATAAGCAAAGCTGAGAATCTGCCAGGCGTTGAGGCCATTACTTGGCAGCCATGCATACTGGGTGGGTGACGAAGTAGGTGCCGTAGTAGCAGCCAAAAGTGAACGCATCGGCGAAGAAGCATTAAGATTAATCAAAGTCGAATGGGAAGTATTGCCCTTTGTGCTTGATCCTATAGAGTCTATGCAGCCGGGAGCACCGGTAATACATCCTGAGCTTTCACAAAGCAATATTTTACCGGCTGAACCAATTGGTGGCGCAGATGTCTTTGTAAATATAGGAGATGTGGAAAGAGGGTTCACTGAAGCAGATATAAACATCGAAGTTAAGGCAATTTACCATAATGCCACACAGTGCTCCCTGGACAATTGGTGTTGCTTGGCTTCATGGAAAGACGACCAGCTTACTGTATGGTCGAATTCATACGAAGCTGATCAAACTCGAATGTTTCTCAGTGAAATGCTGGAGATCCCGCAGAACAAAGTAAGAGTGATCAGCCCGTTTGTCGGTGGTCAATTTGGGAGGGGAGATACCGGAGAAGATCCTTTCTTTATTTACACTGCCTTGCTGGCAAAGCGGACAGGGAGCCCCGTGAAGTTCAAACATACGCGGCGAGAAAGTTTCCACAATACGCGTCAACCCATAATATATACTTGCAAGATGGGGGCTGGAAGAGAAGGCACCATTAGTTCAAGCTATTTTAAATCCATCGGGAACGCGGGTGCCTATGCTGACCACACATGTTTTGCCACAAAGTTTGTTCCGCAGGAGATTGTGGAGGTCTCATTCGCACATATACCCAATGTAAAAATGGAATCTTACGCAGTCTATACCAACAAAATCCCCGGTTGCATGATGAGAGGTGTAGGTAATAACCAGTTCAACCTGATATTTGGTTTGGCAGTTGACGCACTGGCTGAGAAGCTCGGCATCGATCCTATAGAGTTAGCCTTAAAGAATTTTGGGCACAAATGGGAGAAGTTACCGGATAAGAGCCTGGAAGCTGTTTTGCATGAAGGCGCCAGGAGGATTGGTTGGGATAAGCGGCATAAGCCGGGCAAAGGGCGTACCTATGATGGCTCGAAGAAACGGGGAATTGGATTCTCTTTTCATCCGGGTTGGCATGCCGCCTGGCAGGAGCAGCGGCGCGGTACAATCCAGGCAGGAATCAAACTCAATCCCGATGGCACAGTGGTGCTGCTTGCCCCTACAGTGGAATGCGGACCCGGTTCCATTGTAATCGAGGACGGACTAGTATGCTTGAAGGCACAGGTGAAAAAATCCATTACAGTTAAAAGACTCTTGCAAAAGGGGGACCTGGTGCCGATTGTAGCCATGGCCAGCAGCAGGCCTCATACCAGGAAAACGGGCGTGCCATATCAAGCTACGTTTGCTGAGGTCGAAGTGGATACTGCCACCGGGCAAACGCAAGTGCTCAGGATGATCATCCTTAATGATTGTGGTACGGTCATGTTTGCCTCCGGGGCTGAAGCGCAGCAGTGCGGAGGCCAATGTATGACTGTCGGTGAGTCACTATTGGAAGAGATAGTTTATGATGAAAAAACGGGTGTACCGCTTAATTTCAACTGGGTGGAATACAAGATACCGACAATAGCAGACATGCCGAAGGTGGAGCCCGTACTTTTTGAGGTATGGAGGGGGGCCGGAGAATATGGAGCCTGTGGAATTGGAGAAGGGGTGGTGACTTGCGGGCCCCGTGCGATTGCAAATGCCATTTATAACGCAATTGGTGTAAGGATAGATGACATTCCAATTACCCCGGACAAAATATTAAAAGCACTGGGAAGGATTTAAATAAAATGGCTGCTTTAAGATCGTTTAAACATCAGAATGTCACTTCCCTTGAAGAAGCAAGCAATTTGCTGGGCAAGTATGGAACGAAGGCAGTCGCAATTGCAGGTGGCACTGACTTGCTGGGAATACTAAAGGATAATGTACGTCCTGAATACCCCGAGTTAGTGGTTAACATCAAAACCATCCCGGGACTGGACTATATCAAGGAAGATAATCTTGGGCTGAGGATAGGGGCGCTAACCCGGTTGCATGCCATCGAAAAAAGTGAAATCGTAAAGAAGAAATACAAGTTATTGTCGATGGCAGCGCACAGTGTTGCTACGCCTCACGTCAGAAACATGGGGACGATCGCTGGCAATATCTGCCAGGAACCAAGGTGCTGGTATTATCGCAATCCGGAGTGCACATTCCACTGTCTGAGAAAGGGCGGCCAGACTTGTAATGCTTTAACCGGGGAGAACCGCTATCATTCCATCTTTGGCGCAGCAAGAATGGCAACAACCCCTTGCTCGGCGGAGTGCCCGGGGAAGGTCGATGTACCCTCGTATTTTAGCCTTATCAGAGATAAGAAAATAGATAAGGCGGCGGAAATACTGCTTGCTTCTAATCCGATCCCAGCTATAACTGGCCGGGTATGTCCGCATTTATGCGAGACAAAATGCAACCGCAGCGAATTTGATGAAGCCGTATCTATAAGAAATATTGAGCGATATATAGGCGACTACATTCTGGATAATGTAGAGTCGATAATGCGTCCGCCCCAAAAAGAAAATAGAAAAAAGGTAGCGGTGGTAGGAGCGGGGCCGACTGGCCTGGCTGCGGCATATTACCTTAGACAGTCGGGCTACTCAGTTAAGGTCTTCGATAAACATGAAGAAGCAGGCGGCATGCTAATGTATGCTATACCGGCTTACCGCCTGCCTAAAAACCTGGTACGCAGGCAGATAAAAGCCTTGCAGGGCACGGGTATTAAATTCAGGCTTCAGTTTGAAATCGGCAACGATTCGACACTAAAAGATATAAGGAATAATTTTGATGCGGTATTCCTGGCAACCGGAGGATGGGGCCAGAGGTCGTTGGGTGTAAAGGATGAGGGACTGCTAATATCCGGACTGGATTGGCTTATAAAAGTGAACTCAGGCTTGAGCAAGGCGTTGGGTAAAAAGGTATTGGTTATTGGAGGTGGAAATGTTGCGGTTGACGTGGCTATTACTGCAAAGCGGTTAGGCGCAGCAGACGTCATCATGGCATGTCTGGAATGCCGTGAAGAGATGCCCGCTATCGCTTCAGAGATCGAGCAAGCCTTAGCCGAGGGAATTCATCTCATGCCATCATGGGGGCCCGATCAAATACTCCAGGAAAATGATCATATTCAAGGCATGCAACTTGTACGCTGCACGTCAGTATTTGACGCTCAGGGTTGCTTCGCACCAGCTTTTAACAAAGCTAACAGGACCAGGGTAAATGCCGATTCAATCATACTGGCTATCGGACAGCGAGCGGATTTGTCATTTATCGGCTCGGCGCTCAAAACGGAGCGCGGTTTGATAACGGTCGATCAGGATACACAAGAGACAAATGCTGCTGGTGTTTTTGCAGGTGGGGATGTCGCCACGGGACCTGCATCGGTAATTCAGGCTATTGCCGCCGGAAGAAGGGCAGCGGCTTCAATTGATTTATACCTGATGAAGAGGCGAATACATACAAAGAGTCAAAAAGTAACTATGCAAAAATGCAGCACAGATTGCCTGGTCAAAATGAATAGAGGTAAAACTGCTATATTGCCCGTATCTCGCAGACGCATTGATATAGAGGATACTGTCGGCTTCAATCTCAGTGAAATGGAGAATGAGGCCAACCGTTGTTTCAACTGTGGCTGCGTGGCTGTCAACGCCTCCGATATAGCTCCTGCTTTAATGGCGCTGGGAGCAACAATCAGGACTACGAAACGCATTCTAAACGCAGAGGACTTTTTTTCTGCCGGTACTATGAAAACCAGCCAACTCGATGAAGGTGAATTAGTAGTAGAAATACAGATACCCAAACCTGCATTGGGCAGCCGTCAAGATTTCATCAAATTTGCGCTAAGGAACTCGCATGACTTCCCGGTGGTGAGTGTGGCCGTCCTTTTGAACGTGAATGGGGACAGGGTGGATTCAATCAGAATAGTCCTGGGAGCTGTAGCTCCTGTCCCGCTTAGGATAAAAGAAATCGAAGACTTCTTGAAAGGGAAAAAGTTAGATAAAAAGTCGGCAGCAACTGCCGCTAAAATAGCGGTAGAGCAAACTTTATCCCTGACAAAAAATAAATATAAGGTGCAAGTAACTAGAGCTCTCGTGGAAAGGGCATTTCTGAACGCTAGGTGAGCGCGCACTGAAAGGTAGTTTCTAGACTTCTGACCTCCTGTGTGTAAGGCAGGTACTTATAGTACGTGCGAGCTAACGCTTTTTATTAATGGTTGAACATGCATTCCGATATTTGTAATTTGAGCCAAACTTCATCGTTGTCATCTTGACAAGGCATACCCCTGACCCACGACGTAGCTATACCTACAGCGGAACAGTGATGCCGATGTTTGCGCAATGGTAACAAAATAGCGTTTTGTTCAGTCTTTCGGGATTAAATCATGCTGTTTAAATAGAAATTATCTAAGGAAGAGAAAGAAACCTTAATCAGATAAATTCTGCTAACTAATAATGGTTTCGTTTTTTCACTACACGATTTACGGTTCTAGACATCCACTTATATGTCGCGACCGTTTTTTCTATTGGGAATATCAGAGCATCGCCCAATTTATCCAGTCCATATTCAATACAATTTGCTATTTTGACAATAACAGATTGCCGCTCAGAGGATGGAATAGCACCTTTGTCTAAGATCTTCCTTTGTTGCAACTGCTCTTCCACTAGCACGGGCCTTAGGTTAAGTCCGGCCTCCAAGTCGCTCGTTTTGGGGCTGATAATCTCTAGCCTCTTGGAAACTGACTCGATATATTCATTGGCTAAAACGGTTGCATTGATAATATCATTGAGGAGCTCTTGGGATTTATGGCCGCGGCGTCTCTCTTCTATATATCTTATACTCACATCAGCCGCTTTTATGCAACTAGATAAAGCAATTTTAAATTCTCTCTGAATGTCGGCCAGTTCTGTATTCGCAGGTTCGTGCATCTTTTTTAACGCCCGTATTATCGGTCGTAGAGTGAGGTCACTTTCCAGCACCGTATAAGTATTAACGGGAAATTCACCAGCGTTAAGCATCTCTAGATTAGCGATATTTCGAACTACGGGAATAGCTTGATCATAAAGAGTCACGAATGTCTGAACCCACCTGAGCCTTTCTTTATCATTGACTATTTTCATCATTACCCAACCCCTCAGATACTTGCCATACCTCCGTAATCCTACCACACAACGCAGACGTGGTTCATTTTATATCTTTACGCTCGCGTAGACAATCACAGGCCCAATTGATATTGGTGCATTCTTGATTGCACAGAAGCCTGAATTGTTCAATTGCTAAATGTGGCCTAGATCGGCCAGCTTGAAACATAGTGAAAAAGTTCTGTCTATTGTACGCTTAGGTCCACCAGACAATCCTCTGAAGCTAAGTCCAACCATACTCCCCTTTCTATTCCTAAAAATTCCTGCTCGTCGGTATTCTACGTTGTAAGTAATAAACCATCCTGACCAGGTTCTTACCGCATCATGCTTCGCTGCTTCAAGAAGACGAAGTTCGAACACACGGCAGCCTGCTTGGAATGCTTTCTCAAACTAGGAAGTTCTTAGTGCTGTAAACAAATCCACAGAGGATTGTGGAAGTGTCGTTACGGGCTTGCCGGTCGACAAGGCCAGGCAATAGGCATGTGCTACCTTCTCCAGGAGTTCTGCATGCAGTAACGCCTGATGCATCGTCTTGCCAAGGGCCAGGATTCCGTGATTTTGGATAATATAAGCATTCGCTTTGTTGGATAGCTTTGCCGCGGTATTGGAAGCAAGTTCAGTGCTTCCCGAAAGACCATATGGAATGACGTCAATCAATGGTCCCAGGGCAAGAGAAACCTCGTCAAAAAGTGCTGGGATAGGTATATTAACAAGGGCCAGAGCGCTGCCATAGATCTGATGACTGTGGACAACGGCGTTGCAGTCCGGCCGGTTCCTGTATATTGTGCTATGTAGTACTGATTCCACGGACGGTTTAAGCCCGGTCTTCCCTTCGATGACAGTCATGTCGAAATCAACGACGAGTATATCGTCCGGGGTAAGTCCCTCGTACTCCACTGACGATGGGGTAACTGCCATGGATGATTCCCCAAGCCGCACAGAAACGTTGCCGCCCGTCCCACGCTGAGTCCCGAAAAAGCCGTTCCGGCTCAGCCAGAGGCTGGACTCTAAAACCATAGTCTTTTCTTTACTATAACTTGTCATATTCCCCTCCGAAAAATCGAAAATATGATGCCGCTATTATTCTATAATAGAATACCATGTATTAGCGTTTTATCGTGTTTTCTGCTTAACCAATTAAGATCCCTGGTCGCACCTCTGCTTATTTATCCTCTCGTAGAATCTCTTCAAACTGGGATACAATTCCTTGAAGGAATGGTACAGGAAATCATAAACCTCGCGGTTTTTTGACTGAGGCTCGAAAGTACATTCGACGTTAACCACTTTTTTCAGCGATTCAAAATCTTTATATATACCAAGCCCCACTGCTGCCGCCATGGCAACTCCCACCGCTCCTGCCTCCTGCGGGTTACATACCGGTTCAATCCTCTTGCCAGTAACATCCGCAATAATTTGCATCCATGGACGGCCTCTAACTCCACCTCCTATCACCCTGAGGGATGTTAAAGGAAACTTATATTCGTTTTCAATCCTTTCGATGATCCAGCGGATGTTAAAGGCTACACCCTCATAAACTGCGCGCAATAGGTGCTTGCGTGTGTGCTCGGGTGTCAGGTTTAAGAAGCCTGACCTTATATAGGAGTCGGATATCGGTGCCCGCTCACCATACATCCACGGCATAAAAAGGAGGTAGTCGGAACCTGCGGGCACTTCCATAACCTTGCTGTCCATATAGCCATATATATTGGCAATGGTAGCATCAGTATTTTCTTCCCTGCACACCTGTTCGCCCAACCATTTGAGGCAACCCCCGGCTATTTCAGTTTCTGCCTGCAACAGTGCCTTATCCGGATCTGCCGACTGAATCGCCGCGACACCGTTTTTCCCGGTCGGAGTCTTCCTTGTAACAACTCCCACCCAGGCCGACGTTCCCATACAAATATGGCCATCTCCTTCTGCCACTGCTCCTGATCCTATGGCAGCAGAGGCCGCATCTCCGGCACCACCCATAACCGGCGTGCCTTCAAGAAGTCCAAACTGCTCCGCCGCCCCTTTAGTAAGGAGACCAATTACATCAATTGACCTTGTTAATGGAGGCAATTTTGATGTATCTAATCCGACATACGCAAAAATACTTCTCAGCCAATCTTTTTTCTTTAAATCCAGGCCAAAACCAGCGGCGTTGGCCCAGTCCATGGACATGCTGCCTGTACAACGGTATTTCAAATAACCGTTCACGTCCAAAAAGGTCTTCATTTTGCGGTAGGTTTCCGGCTCGTTTTTTTTAAGCCAAAGCAATTTGGGCAGCGCATCTTTCCCGCCTATCTCTGCGCCCGCTATGGCAGCAAACACCGAAGGACCCAGAAACTTGTTCATCACATATTTGGCCTCTTCAGTCGCCCGGTTATCCATCCAAATAATTCCCGGCCTCAATGCCACGCCGTTTTCATCCATCGGCACAATTCCGAGCATCTGGGTAGAAAACGTAAGGCACAAGATATCTGCCGGCGAAACTCCCGTTTCTGACAAGAGCTGCTTCGTGCCAGTGGTGACAGCACTCCACCAATCTTCCGGGTCCTGCTCCGCCCAGCCTGGCCCGGGATACTTAGTGGCAAATGGGTGAATGATTTTGCCGTGAACTTGCCCCTCAATGCCCACTAAAACCGCTTTATTATTAGTAGTGCCGACATCGTGTGCAATTATGTATTTCGCCATATGGCATACCCCCTAATAAAACGCATAAAGTTATATTATTGTTCGGCTCAGCAATATTGGGTCGCCGGACCCCGTTCAATGCCAATTGCCGCGTAGTCTTAAATCAGTTACGGACGAACTGTTCTGTTCGACGCTGGAAAATACTATCCCGTTAGAATTATGAGACAGCGCCCGCATCTTTCTTCAAAATATAGTCCCGGATGATCTTGAGCGCCGCTTCCACGACTTCCGGCTCGATATGTTTACTTGTATCATTTGGCGTATGGTAGACCCAGCCTTGGTCATAATCTTTCACCTCGAAGGCCATTGCAGCCATATTGGTTGCTTCGATCCCCGCTTGCCCAAAGGCGGCCGCGTCTGTGGCCCCACCACCCGGGGACATGCGCGACACAATCGCCTTATAGCCAAGCGACTCAGCTACGCCCACGCATTCCTCGGCCATTTGCCGGGACAGTTTTACGGTGGAGTTCAGGTCGGCTTCGAAGAAGTTGAGGCTGTCGAGACGGTAAAGCGTATCCATATTGAAAACGTAGGTCTTGGTCTTCAGCAGCTCATCTTTATGCCGCTTTACAAAAGCCTGCGCCCCGCGCAGGCCAGCTTCTTCTGCATCAACCGAAAGTATTATCAGGCGGGTATGCTTTAGCAGATTACGCCCGGATTTCTTGGCCTCTCCAAACAGCTTGCCGGTCTCGGCGGCCAGCGCTACAGCAATCATGTTATCGCCGGCGCCCGGCACTACCTGCTCAGTCGTAAAGAACAGGTACGGTATTAAAAAGACACCCAGTACTATGAATACCAGGGTGACCCATTGGGGCAGTGCTATCCCAAAAAGCGACAGGATAGAGGCAACCAGCGCCAGTACGGGGCCGAGGACGAGCAGCAATACGCCCATGACCATGAGCGGAAAGTACAGCTTGGGAACATACGTCAGGAAGTGAAACGCGTAGGCTGCGTCGTGGTGCCCGCTCACAATGACCTGCTGCCGGACCTCGCCCTCCGGCTCGATGCGCCCGTAGACGTTGTAACCTTTTTTCTTGGGGAAAAGGGGATCCAGCAGGTGCCAGTAGAAGGCGAACTGCCCCACGAATGCAAAAAGCATAAGCGCCATGCCGGCAAACGCTATCCACGGGAAGTTGAAATAAAGCAGCGTCATGCAGGCGTAATAAATAACCACCAGTCCGGGGAAATACTTAAGGAAACTCTTCGGGTGTATGATAAAGTCCTCACCCTGCACGGTTCCCGCATCACAGTATTTCTCAAACTCTTCCTTGACCCTCTTGCCCGCTTTAAGGTCCGACTCGCTGCCTGCTATGCGCGCGGGATATTGTTCGACCACCTCATCGATGAAAGCGAATGTGTGCCGGATATTATCCTTTGTAATCTCAGGTATGTTTCCTGTCATGCTAATATAACCTCCTTCTGTTAGTAGTTTGTTGACTGAGAAATGACATTTACGCCTTGGTCGTCTGCTTTCTCTCCTCAATTTCTTTCACAATCATGGCATGCTTCTTTTCGTCTAGAGGGTAGAAGCACATAATGATGGCGCCGGCAATGAGTATGGCAAACGGAACAATAGTCGATAGTGTCCGTATGCCATTAAGCGCCGTCTGGGTTTGAACCACATTCGGAACGTACCCTGCCCATTCTAGTCCAAAGCCAATAATAAGCATCGCCACCGAGGCCGCCAATTTCATTGTGAATATATAGACGCCATATAGTATGCCCTCGGTCCTTACACCCAGTTTCCATTCCCCATACTCTATAGTTTCGGCGACTATTGAGAAAATGCTGAGCATTGCGGCTGAAAATCCAATACCCAAGAGAATAAACACAGGTAACCATGTCACTATATCGCTACCATTCATAAAAAACATCCACAGGAAGCCGCATCCAAAGATTGCCAGGCCAAGGATATAGACCATCTTTTTCCCGATCTTGTTGGAGATCAGCACCCACAGAGGCAGCAGCAGTGCGCTCAGTCCGAACATGCTGATTAGTGCAATCGAGATGAAACCTTCGTTCTGGAGGTTATATTTGCAGAAGTAATTGAGTACGCTTGAAGCCATAACCGTCACGGTATAGAGCAACAGCAGAGCCACGCATAACATCACAAATGGTTTGTTCTGCCAAACCATTTTATAGCTGTCCTTCAGATTGTAACCTGTAACTTTCTCAGCCGAATATGTCTCACGGGTACTGAAAAAAGTGATGACTTGCGTTACGACTACCAGGATGGCGAATAGCAGGGCCACATTGCCCCAGCCGATTTGTTGAGTGGGAAATAATGCCACAATGGGCTTGGTAACGCCGCCGATAACGATCAGTGCTATGATCACTAAGACCTGTCGCACACCGACCAGGCTGGCCCTTTCCTTAGGGTCCCTCGTAATATTGGGTACCATTGCATTATAGGAAACCGTCACTACCGAAAACGCGCTCCATACGAGGAATATGATTACCCCGTAATAAATTGTCCTTTCCATAGGAGGTAAGGAGGGTGTCTGAAATACCAGGAAAAAAAGGATGCCGAGAGGGATTGCCCCAAACAACACGTACGGCCTCCTTTGTCCCCATCTGCTCTTGGTGTGGTCCGAAATATAGCCCATCAAAAGATCAGCGAATGCATCCCATAGCCGGGAAATCGTCAGCATGATGCCGGCCAGGGCGGCGCCTATTAGGGCCACATCGGTGAAGAAGTACATGAGGAAGAAGCCGATTGTGCTGTAGACAAATTCCTGCCCAAATGCCCCCGAGCTGTATCCCAGCTTAAGGCCGAATGATAATTTGTTGGTGGTACCCTGTGTCGTTGAACCCATGCTAAAACCTCCTTTCGAACCTCATATTTTGATGCGGTAGGTGAGACCGCAGCACACCTTTTTTAGCTCACCTGCGAGCGTCGAGAAGAGCTTAATCATTGGCGTGAGCGGACCCGCGCAGCCTCATTACGTCGGCAACTTTTTCTACTGCCAGCATGTAAGCCGCCATTCTCAGAGAAACATCGTGTGCCTTACTAGCTTCCCAAACACTGTTGAAACTGCTCACCATCGTGCGTTCCAGGTTACTCTTGACCTCCTCCTCGGGCCACATGAAGCACTGCAAGTTCTGTACCCATTCCAGGTAACTCACAACGACCCCGCCGGCATTTGCCAGGATATCGGGTACCACGACGATCTTCTTGCTGTTAAAAATTTGATCAGCTTCACGGGTAACGGGACCGTTTGCCCCTTCTACAACCACCCTGGCATTCACGGCATCTGCGTTGCCGGCGTGAATCTGATTCTCAAGGGCCGCCGGAACCAGCACGTCCACCTTTAGACTGAGCAACTCGGCATTCGTTATTTTCTCCGCATTTTCTATTTTCTCCCCGTTCAGCAGCTTCTTTGGATGGGCTGCCACGCGTTTGTTAAGGGCACTGATGTCCAGCCCATGCGGATTGTAAAATCCGCCTGTCACGTCGCTTACGGCCACAATTTTGCAGCCCAGGTCATGGAGAGCGATGGCAGCGCTGGAGCCAACGTTGCCGTAACCCTGTATCGCTACCGTTGTATCTCTAATCGACTTCTGCTTCTTTTTGAGCAACTCACGGGTACACATCGCCACACCCCGCCCCGTGGCCTCTTTACGGCCCGGCACGCCGCCCAGGGATACCGGCTTGCCCGTCACAATTTCCAGTTCCATATTCCCTTTGACCGAGCTGACCGTATCCACAATCCATGCCATGGTCTGTTCGTTGGTGTTTACGTCGGGCGCAGGGATGTCACGCTTCCCACCGATAACCGGCAAGATCATTTTGGTAAAACCCCTGGTCATCCTGGAAAGCTCGCCCTCTGTCATTTGCATGGGGTCACACTGCACTCCACCCTTGGCCCCTCCATACGGGATGTTCACAACGGCGCATTTCCACGTCATAAGAGCGGATAGTGCCCTGATCTCACTCAGATCAACATACGGATGATATCTTATGCCTCCCTTACACGGGCCGCGGGCGCTGGAGTGCTGAATGCGGTACCCTGTGAAGACCTCCACATGTCCATCGTCCATAGTGACAGGCACTGATACCGTAAGCTCCAGTTCGGGCTTGCGCAGGATCATGTGAATTCCTTCCTCCAGATTTAATCGTGCGGCGATATCGTCCAACGTCAATAAGGCTGAATCCCATAGGTCGTGGGGACGGTTTCCTGGGGCCCCGTTGTTGGGATGTGTCGCATCTGCTTTTCTAGCCTCATTTTCCCTTTTCATAGCTCTCTCCGTTGCTTCAAAAACATAATGACAAAATTAATCGATGACTGTGTGTATTACATTATCAACGAAAGTTTTCATAGTGTTTTCCGGATCATCTGCAAAGGTCGCTAAAGACCCGCTGTTATAAAGCGAGATGATACCATGCAGTGCGCTAATGCTTTGTATAGCCAATTCTTTTGGATCTGCTGCTCTCAATTCCGGCCTGGTTTTTAAGTAATCCCGAATGATCTCTACGGCTAAGTAAAACGTCCGCATGGAGCTGCCATGTTCATCGGACGACATCTCTTCCAGAGGAGTGCCTATATAATCAGTATATTGCCTGATAGGCCTGTTAAACATGATGTCATATAAATATATATTGCTTATACCGAATTCCACAAAGGCATTAGTAAGCTTTTTAAATCGGTCAACAGGCGTAGTTGCTGAATTTACTGCGTTCAGCAATTTGTCGTACAGCAGCCCAAATCCCTTTTTGTGCATTGCAATGAGAAGCTCGTCTTTACTACCGTAGTAGTTATAGAGATTGGCTGCTGTCATTTTCATCTTGTGTCCGATTTTTGACATTGATAGGACCTCGTAGCCGCGCTTACCAAGTATATCCATGGCGCAATTGAGGATTTCATTGCGAACAGCATCTACTTCTTGCGAAGTTCTGGTAGCCTTTGGCATTTTGTCAGGTGTTCTCCCATAATTTTTTAATTCTTAATTTGCAGGTAGCTATTTCAGGTGCATTTTGAAAAAGGCGGAAATATCCGCATAGGCCTCGTCAGCCTCAGGTATATCGGGAAAGCCGATGAAATCATGCCACATGCACTCGAAGACATCCAGTTCTACCCTGACACCCTCCTTCTTCAGCACACGGTCGAGCCGAGCACAACAGCTAAGCAGCAGGTCGCGTGTACTGGAAAGTATCATGACCGGAGGGAAATCGGCAGGGTATTTCGCATACACGGGTGATAACTCAGGATTTTTCATATCATGCGCGCCCGCATAAATTTCAGCCGCTTTACGCAGGTTCATCTCATAGTGGATAAGTATATCCAGCCCCTCGTTGGTATAGTAGGTATCTCCGGTCTTGCTGATGTCAGCCCAGGGTGATCTCAACGCTACGGCAGCGGGTAGGGGCAAACCCTGCTTTCGCGCCCTTAAGGCCGTCACCAGCGCCAGCGCACCACCGGCGGAATCACCAAACAAGCCCAGCCGCTCCGGAGCATATTGCCTGATTAACTGCCGGTAAACGGCAAAACAATCATCTGGCGCAGCAGGATAAGGATGATCGGGCGCCAGGCGGTAATCCACGGCATAGATTTTCAATCCTGACTGAAAGGCCAGCGGCGCCCAGGTGCTAAACGTAGTCTGCGGGCTGTGGAGCACATAAGCCCCACCATGCATATAATATATCGCCTTTCCATCGTTGGTCGGATCATAGTTCCTGGGTGTAATCACGTTAACTGGCACTCCTAAAATATCTATCACCTCGAATTTTTCAGCGTACTTTGCCTTCATATCGGCGTTCATTTGCTCATAGAACATGTAGATCACCTGCAGAACCTCGGGCCAGTCACTGCGGGACGGATCGAGAGGGAAGAGTGGTGTAATCTTTAATAAATCCCTGGCCTGCTCGCTGATTGTCGTGGGTATATGCATGGCCTTTTCATTGACACTGCTTATTTCGGCCTGCCTCTCCTTTGATTCTTCCATCCGTTGAACCTCCATCATGTAATAGTTCAATTAATGGTGGTTAAATTAACACCATTAAAGTATCATAATTGAGTTATAATGTCAAGAGGGCTACGTTGATAGTAGGGCGAAGGGCAGACTTCCCAGATACGTTGATTTCTTAAACGTGATCTGTGATTGAGACAAGCTGGAAATAAGTAGTGGTTACATAAATCATGTTATTGTGGATCGAAATATAGCCGCACGGCTCTTCGGACTTGAATGCACACCCAGCAAAGACGGCAGTATCAATTTTAGAGAAAGAAGGAGATCCTGATGGATCAGGCCCTGATTTAACATTAATGAAGGCAATTCTCAAGGATGCAGCAGCAAGGGCTTCTGGTGTTAAGCAATAACACAACGATCTTAAGAATAAGCTATTAATCTTTATTCTACTCCTTTAAATAAAATATTCTGATTCCGTAAAAAATTACAAGCAGGGTACCAGCAACTCTTTGCCTTATGGAGGAAGTATCTGTCCGATTCTTGCCCTTAAGTAACGAGAGCCTGTTTTATGGAACAATTTGTCCGATATGCAAAACATCCGTGGGATTTGTTATGCTTAAGCGGTTTAACTTTTGTAGCTGATTTAATACCGGTACGAATAATATCAGGAGGCTGAATTGGTTATGAACGATGATAATTACGCGGTTTCCTGGAGTGGTGGCAAAGATAGCTGCATGGCGCTTCAGGAGGCGCTAAACAAAGGACTTACGATATCGCATATTGTCAATTTCATCTCGGACAATCCGACGAAAGTGCGCTGCCATGGCACGGATAGCAACCTCATCTGTCTGCAGAGCCAGGCCATGGGCATTCCCCTCCTTCAGAAAGTGACTTCGTGGGAGGAATACGAGCGGGACTTCAAGGCCAGTGTGAGCGGACTTAAACAGTCAGGGCTCCGGGGTATGGTCTTTGGCGACATCTACCTTGACTCACATCGCGAGTGGGTGGAGCGGGTCTGTGGGGATATCGGCATTGTGGCGCTTGAACCGTTGTGGAAAAAGGCCACCACTGAGTTGCTGAGGCAATTTATAGATTGGGGTTTTAAATCCGTCGTCATTTGCGCTAAAGCTGATCTAATCGAGCAGAAATGGCTGGGCCGCACGGTTGACCGAGATTTTATGCAGTACCTTATTGATAAGGGCATTGATCCATGCGGGGAGAACGGTGAGTATCATACTCTGGTTTTGGATGGCCCTTTGTTCAAACAGCGCATAGAGATTCTTGAGAGCCGAGTTTATGAGCGCGAGGGATACCACCTGCTGGATATTTTGCGGTATAAATTGAGTGGCGGTTGATAAAAAGTGCTATGCCGCTACGCTCCTTGTGATCGCACCTTTAAAAAGGCAGCAGCAACTGCATACAAGGATGCTTCCCGAATCACACGGTGTATTGATTCAGTACAATGTGTTGACACGGGTAGCAGGTTTATCTATAGTATTTGCGTAATCCGAAATGATAGAAAATGCACCTTATGTAATCACGATTAGTCGCCAAATAGGGAGTGGTGGAGCCTATATTGGACAGCGATTGGCTACCAAACTTGGTATATCATATATTGATCGTGAAATCGTGCATCAAACGGCGCAACGTCTTAATATATCAGAAAAAAATATAATATCTCGTGATGAGAGGGTTACCCCATTATGGCGTTCCATGCTGGAATCATCCATATACAGCGACCCGTACGGATATGCTCCACCTTCTATCAACATAACGACGGATAAAGAACTATACCAGGCTGAGTCGGACATTATTTTGGATATCTCAAAGCGGACTTCAGCAGTCATAATAGGTCGGGGTGGGCACTATGTTCTACGTAACCACTCCAGACATTTAAGCATCTTTTTACATGCAGATATTGCCTTCCGGCAGCAACGCATCCAAGAACTGTATCATTTATCATCATCAGAAGCGTGGAAGATGGTACATTCTACAGATGAATCAAGGGCAAGTTATCTTCGTGCGCTTACCAGAGGGGATTGGGCAGACGCCAGACAATATCATATCTCTCTTGATACTGGCATATTGGGGCTTGAACTGGTTGAGGATATTATCATAGCAGCTGTCCGTGCACGATTTGGTTAGTAGCTGTAAAGCCTGCGCACTCGATTGAGTTTAACTAAATGTATCTTCTAACTGTCCTGATTTTGTGATGAACTCATGTCAGAATCACAGCTGGTCGGTTCTTGCTCATCTTCATGATAGACATACTTTCCGCCCCTGAGCCACGATATACCAGCAGCAATTGCACACATCACACAAGAGAAGGCAAATACCTGAATAAGGCCCTGATGAAAAGATTCACTGATAAGCTGAGGGAAGAAAATCCTTGAGGTAATGGCTGCCGCCTGCTCTGGAGGCAACGTATGGAGCACATCGGTTGGAATCAAGGCACCAAGCGGGTTATAACCCAGGAATGCAGCAAATAAATAACCTACAGGCGGTGCACTGGCGAGCGATTTCGCAATCTGAGCAGGAACGTCGTGTTGGACAAGCTGGGTATACATTACTGTGGGAACGGATCCATTCATGCCAACGATTATTAAAGAGAAAAAAATTCCCATAGATAGCGGCATACCAACATTGTTGAGTGTGGCCATCATACCGGAACTTGCGCCCCTGTGTCTTTGTGGGACACTGTTCATAATAGCGGCTGTATTAGGGGCTATAAACATCCCCATAGATATGCCGTTGAGAAAAATTACTATGGCAAATAGAGGATAGGCAAAGTCGACCGGTAAAAATAGAAGAAGTAAGAAGGTCAATGCAGCAAGTACCATACCCCCGGTTGCCAAAAGGCGCGCTCCCAAGCGATCAGATAGCCAGCCTGAGAGAGGGCCAGCTATTAAGAACCCAAGACTGGTAGGTATCATGTAAATCCCGGCCCAAAGCGGTGTAACTTCAAAGTCATATCCATGCAACGGTAACCAGATGCCCTGTAACCATATGGTCAGCATTAACATAAAGCCACCACGTGCTAAGGCTGCTAAAAATAGAGCTATATTGCCTGTCGCAAAGGCGCGTATACGGAATAAGTTAATCCGGAACATGGGTGCTGGGACAAAGCGCTCGATGAAAACGAATGTAATTAAAAGAGCAATACCCCCTACTAGCATGCTCAAAACAAACGGAGTGGTCCAGCTCATGAGAGAAGAACTGCTTGGATTGATACCGTAAATAACACCAGTGAGCAACATAGTAAGACCCACGGCGAAGGTAAGATTTCCCCACCAGTCGATAGGCTCACTTTTTCTCGTACCTGTTTCGCGAAGTTTGACGTATGCCCAAATAGTTCCCGCGATACCAATTGGCACATTGAAGAGAAATACCCATTGCCATCCCACTTCGGCCAGCAGTCCACCTACCAGTATTCCCAGGAAAGTCCCGCCAATGAAAGCTACTTGATTCAAACCAAGGGCCATGCCGCGTTGGTTTTCAGGGAAGGCATCTGTGAGTATGGCTGCAGAATTAGAAATCAAACAAGCGCTGCCGACAGCCTGAACCACACGGAATAATATAAGTTCAATTGCGCCGGCGCTTCCTGTACTCCATGTGATAGCACATAATAAGGACCCGACGGTAAAAATGGCAAAGCCCAGGTTATATATGCGAGTTCGCCCGAACATATCTCCCAAACGGCCTAGTGTCACTACTGAAACTGCTATTACCAGCATGTAGCCCATGAGCAACCATAGGAGGTAATTGGAACCCTCTGGAGCTAAAGGATTGATTCCGATACCTCTAAAGATTACCGGTAAGGCTAATATCACGCTGGAGGCGTTAATGGCACCAAGCAATGCAGCCAGGGTTGTATTTGAAAGGGCAATCCATTTGTAATTATCCTTGGCAATCGGCTGCCCGGTATTTATCGTTGATTTTGATGCCATATGAAGTAGAGGCTCCCGAAAAATTAGAGTATATACCTAATTATATCGGTGAAACAATTTTATCTGATAAATGAGGATAGTCTAGCTTGTCTTGACCTTACCTCACCACTATTAGGTTACTCGTCTCCCGAAAACCGGGCCAGATGGAATGAGAGTTCTTTTGGATGATAAATGCAATGGGGATTATATACTTGACACAGATATTGATATAAGGACAACAACAATGATGCCTTTTAATACATTTTATGCACTAAGGGAAAAAGCACTTAAAGCGTGGGAACACGTTATCTCGGATAAACTCATATATTCCTTGGATGACCTCAATTCTCCATTTGGAACCACACTTGTCCACTATGAAAGGAAAGTAGTGAATTTCAGGGGGGGATGGTGGGAAATCCTTGTTGAGCATAGGGACGGTGATTTCTACTGTGTAATCATTGATATCCCGCGCAATCATATCAGGACGCATATCAAACCCCACGCATTGCCCACTGAGTGTAATAATTCGATGTTTGTCACAATCCGAGAGTTCATGCAAAACCCACAAAGGATGAAAAGTGGGATTAGGTGCAATGTATGGTTGAAGCGACTCAATGACCTGTCTGGCGTCATTGGGCACATGCTGCAAGAGGCGATTAATATCCGCTCTTGCGCTGGCACTATTCATATTCCAGATAGGGAATGCTGTCCGACTATAAGGTCTTGCATGATTAATGAGTGCCAATTGCCACACAATATTGTCAAGGGCAGAATGGAGATTGTGGAGAACATCACCAACCACAACACCCCAATATCCAGGAATATCCAGCATCTCAATAGTGTAGACATAGGCGGGCTGATTCGGATAGGGTTGTCCCCTACAGGTGAATGGTTTGGAGTTACGCCAGAGGCAGAGAACTTCAT
The DNA here is from genome assembly GCA_050014895.1 of Dehalococcoidia bacterium. Classification (GTDB taxonomy): domain Bacteria; phylum Chloroflexota; class Dehalococcoidia; order GIF9; family UBA5629; genus JAFGLP01. The sequence goes on along the minus strand of JBEKCL010000047.1, from coordinate 7,708 downwards.
CAAGCGAGTGTATATGCTCCGCCGCCCTTTCAATCTTCAACCGTGGCCCGTCGAGTGGGTGCATACGCTATTATCGGGAAAATCTAAAAGGGAGTCAATAGAACATGTGTACTGATAATCTGTGTCAAGTATATAATCCCCAATGCAATAATATAAGAATTATGATAGATAAGATGTAAATATATGAATGATAATAATTTTGCTCAAGATCAAAATCCCTGGCTTTCTATTTCAGCCTCCGATTATGAAGGGCATATGAATTCGGAAACTGTTGGGCAATTACCTGTTCTCAACCATATATTTGATAATGTGCTGAAGGATGTTCCTTCAAAAAAATTAGCAGTGTTGGGATGCACTACCGGTAATGGTTTTGAGCATATCAATCCCCAGGTGGTGGAAAGGGTGCTGAGTGTTGATATTAATCCGGAATATTTATCGATTCTCCAAAGAAGATATGGCTCTAAATTGCCGATGCTCGAATTGGTTTGTTCGGACATTAATACGTTTTCTTGTCCGGACAATTCCTTCGATTTGATATATGCTGCTTTGATTTTTGAATATGTCGATTTTGTGAAAATATTGAAGCGAATTTTTAATTGGCTTGCGATGAATGGGACACTGGCCGTTGTATTGCAACTCCCCAGTCTTGAATCCAAAATGATTTCGGAGACACCGTACTCTAGTTTAAAATCTATCGAACCGATAATGCACCTGGTAAATCCGCAGACTTTTAACGAAACAGCAGAAAAATGCGGACTAAAAAAATCAAAAGAAATTGAAATTCCACTCAAACCATGGATGTTTGCGGACAATCCTCAGAAAAGTCTAAGTTGCTGCTCTCGGATACAGGTATGTGCAAATGGTGACCAAGACGACTGTGACCAGGACCAGGACTGTGAAATCCATTCCCAGGCCATATGCGCTGGTCCCATTCTCAAGCATCAGAGCGCGCAGTGCATCTACTTCGTAGGTCAGGGGATTACCGCGGGCAACGACCTGCAACCAGGGCGGCATGATGGAGATGGGATAGATGGCATTGCTGGCAAAGAAAAATGGCATGGTCAGCACCTGCCCTATGCCCATAAACCTTTCCCTTGTCCTGACCAGAAAGGCGATAATCAGAGAGAAGGCTGAAAATAAGGTGGCGCCGAGGATTATAACGACAATTACGCCGAGTAGGGCTAGGGGATTCCAGTTCAATTTCACGCCAATCAGCAAAGCCAGTATATAGACTACGACGGCCTGTGTAAGCGCCCGGGCAGCGCCTGACATGGATTTGCCCAGGGCCAGAGAACCCCGCGGTGTTGGTGAAGCCAGGAATTTATGGATAATTCCCAGGTCCCGCTCCCAGATGACGGACATGCCGCCGAAGATAGCTATGAACAATACGCTCTGCGCAAGGATGCCGGGCGCCAGGAAGTCCAGGTAACTTATGTTTCCTGTGGGGATTGCACGTGTTTGAGCAAATACCTCACCGAAAAGCAGCAGCCATAATACCGGCTGCACAGCGCGCATAATCAGTTCTGTCGCATCATGGCGCATTTTGCGAATTTCCAGCTCCACAATGACCAGCGCTTTCCGGAAAAAGTTGATGACGCCGAGAATTGCGGACTTCAACCCAGCCTCCTTGCCGTACGCCTGGTCCGCTGTGTCTCACGGTAGTCGCGGTAGTCGCCTTCGGATTCCAGCTCGCTGCCGGCGAAATGTACAAAGACATCCTCCAGCGTGACGCCTTCCTTCCCGATAGCTGATTTGAGCTCTTCGGGTGACCCCAGGGCGGCCACCTTGCCCTTATGCATGATCGCGACCCTGTCACATAGCAGGTCAGCCTCCTCCATGAGATGCGTGGTCATAAATATGGTAGCGCCATAATTCTCACGCAGATCGTCGATGAGATCTCCGACGGCCCTCCGCGCAAGAGGATCCAACCCTATGGTTGGTTCATCCAGGAACAGGACTTTGGGCCTGTGCATCATCGATTGGGCTATTTCCAGCCGCCTTATCATGCCACCGGAATAAGTGCGCACCAGCCTGTTAGATTCCTCCACCAGACCCATAAAAGACAGGACATCGTGAATACGCTTCTCACGCTCACGCCGCGGTATATCATATAGTTTTGCAAAGATCAACAGGTTTTCGTATCCGGTGAGCGTGCCGTCTGCAGAGAGCATCTGCGGAACATAGCCAATTACCCTCCGCACATCGGAGGCATGGTGCACGATGTCGTAACCTGCTACAGTGGCGTTGCCTGAGGTGGGCGGCAGCAGGGTGGTCAGCATCTTGATTGCCGTGGTCTTGCCTGCTCCGTTGGGGCCCAGCAGGCCGAAGATTTCGCCCTCTTCCACGGAGATGGAAAGGCTGTCGCAGGCCACCAGGTCGCCGAACCGCCGGGTAAGTGCATTAGTTTCAATGATTTTCATAGATATATGATTTGATGTTGAGTTTGTAATAAGTTATGGTGTTGGACCTTATAAAAACATAAAATTAAAGCTTATGTTGACATTATAGTGAATATTGATTAAATTATCAATATAACCTTCATTATGAAGGTAGGATGTATAATGGAAAATGCGGACTTGATACAGCAGATCGTTGAGCTTCAGCGGAAGGTTGACCGGGCCCGGAGGCAATATGAGCTTGATATCTGGATGTCCTTGCCTCTTACCATGGCTCAACTTAAATGCCTGTTCTTTATCAGCAATAAGGGGAGCACCAATTCCAGGAAATTGGCGGAAGCGCTTCAGGTTACTCCAACCAACATAACGGGAATAATAGACAGGTTGGTGAAGCAGGGGTTGGTAAGCCGCGCCGGGGATGCCCAGGACCGCCGTATACTGGTATTGAAAGCTACAACTAAAGGAAAGAGGCTGGTGGCTAACCTGAGAGAGAGAAAAAGGAGTTCCTTTTCTAAGGTATTAGCTTACATGAGCAAGGATGAACTTACTGCCTTATATAAAGGGCTTACTTCCCTGGCTGGTGTGGTTGAAGCGCGTGCAGAAGAAGTTAACGCTGCCCACTGATAAAGCGGACTGCGGCTATTAATCCGGACGCCTTCTAATGATTGCCAGTAACCCAATTATTAATGCCGTTCCAATATCCCATCCAGGAGGCTTGAAAGTTCATTGTTCGGCTTCATGCCGGCGGCCATTATACTAGTGCCTGCTTCATACTTTCCCCGTCTCCACCAAGCTGTATAATTGGCAGATTTCCTGCGAGTTTTTGAACCGCTTTTGCCCTGGTTAAAAATATACTAGCGGGTGAATTTCTGTGCCTTAACCGTTATATGATCTTGATGTATATTGAGTTTTTCACCAAGTTCGAGGGCAAATTTCCGGGCATCCTGGCTCCTTTCAAAGAGCATCAGCGGGATGCCATGCTTATCCTCGGTTTTCCCTTTATATTCGGCGATATGCTTATCGATGAAATCTATTACTTCTTGATTCCTTTGCGATCCTAAATCCTTGGTTAGATAAACCTCGTGAAATGCCCGATAACCGGGACTATCGCCTGCTCTATGTAATTGTCTTTCTTGATGTTCTGTCATGTACTTGTCTTGTTCAGTCATTTGCCTTTCCTTTTCAATTGCGCCAGGTACGTCAATAATCCTCATTTGCATTTAGCATAAACAAATTGGTATTTTCCAGTGCCGTAGCTCCCATTGGAACATCCCTGCTTAGCTTGAAAGTATTAGCAGGAGCTTTTATTCAATATGGATACAACGGTTGCAAAACTCCAGATCTTGGATACAATGTGCAACCAGGGAAGCGGTTCCAATGGAGCCGCTTCCCTGGTTGGTGTCATCAACGACTAATTGTCAGTGTTACTTCGCAACGGCTATGATGGCCAAAATACCGATCACAATCAGGTAAATGCCAACGATCCAGGACAACAAGCCAGGCATCCAGATGATCAGGATACCCGCTATTATTGATAGTATACCCATTACCCAACCACTTACTTTAGGCATGATACAACTCCTCCTTTAAAATATATTAGCTATATGTTATATGGCTAAGAGTGGAATAGTCATATAATCCGGTAAAAAGATATAAAATAGTTATAATATTTTGGATTGTTACTAACTATGATTGAGGATATTATTGAAGACCTGGCGGGCAGCGTTTACCAGGAAATAGGCAGGATTGGGGATTTTTTAAAATGTAGCCCATTTTAGTGACTGTAAGAATGATTTTGGGATCATCAGGTTGTTCTTCGATTTTATGTCTCAGACGGCTAATCCATGTCCTGAGGAATTGAACGTCATCACGGTATTCAGCCCCCCAGACGCGGACTAGAAGTTCCTCATAGGACATGAGACGCTCAGCATTTAGTGCTAATTCGCTGAGCAATAGCCATTCCAACTGGGTTAAGTATATATTTTTGCCTCTTACCGTTACCTTATGTGCCTTGAAATCGAGGACCAGGTCACCTACAGAAAGCTCATCTGGAATTTCAGGTTCATTGGGTCTAAACCGGCGCATCACAGCCTCGATTCGGGATACCAGTTCATCAGGACTAAAGGGCTTTGATATATAGTCATCGGCCCCCATATCGAGCCCTTTTATTTTGTCACGTTCACCCCCCTTGGCGGTGAGAAATATGACAGGTACCTTCGAAAAACCGCGTATCTCTTTAAGTACCTCCATCCCATCCATTTCAGGCATGAGTACGTCAAGTAAAATCAGGTCCGGAAGGTTGGCATGAAACTGCTTTAAAGCCTCACGGCCGTTGGTCGCAGTTAGCACTTCATATCCCAGTGCTCTCAGATTTGACCTGAGAAAATTCAGTATACGTATCTCGTCGTCAACCGCCAGCAACCGGTATTTCTTCAGCCCCTGTTTAGGATGCACCATAGTGATTATCATAATATGCAGATAGAGCAGATGTCAAGATATGTGCTATTGACAAATATTAAGATGTAGCATATTAATTAGTTATGCGCGGAAATATCAGGCAGGTTCGAGCCATCGCAACTGACATTATGGTGGGAGTCGTAAAATGAGGGATAGCCGAAAAACAAAAGCTCAACTTATTGCAGAACTGGGCTTATTACGTCAGAGGGTAAAAAAAGAATCGTTAGCAAAATCCAGGAGTGATAGTATAAAACGACGTTTGAGAGATTCCGAAATTCGTTACAGGCGCCTTTTTGAAACAGCGCAGGATGGGATATTGATTCTCAATGCAGATACTGGTCAAATACTGGATGTCAATCCGTTTCTGACGGACATGTTGGGATATCCCCATAAGGAATTTATAGGAAAGAAGCTTTGGGAGATAGGACCATTCAAAGACGTTGCTGCAAGTAAAATTGCCTATAAGGAATTGCAAGCGAAAGATTACGTACGTTATGAGAATTTACCACTTGAAACCTGGGACAAACGTGAAATCCAGGTTGAATTTGTATCCAATATATATCGAGTGGACCATTCCCGTATTATCCAGTGCAATATCCGCAATATAACATCACGCAAACAGATTGAAAGGCAGTTGAGATTTCATTCAGAGGTGCTCGACCAGATTAGTGATGCAGTAGTTCTCGTGGATAATGATCAGATAGTCAATTACTGGAATAAAGGTGCAGAACGGCTGTACGGCATTAGTGAGGAAGAGGCGATGGGGAAGCCTTTAGAGCAACTTTATCAATATCTCTGGGTTACACCCGAAGATAAGATTGTTTCAGAACAAGCACTGGAAAAAGCCGGGTTTTGGTCGGGAGACAATGTACATATAAAGAGAGATGGAGTGCGGTTATATGTTCAGTCATCAGTAAGCAAGGTAAAGGGCAAGGACGGCAATATAATAGGGATGCTGGCCGCTATCCGTGACGTCACCGGGCGTACGGAATTAGACCATTTGAAAGACGAGTTCATTGGCCTGGTGTCACATGAATTGCGTACGCCTTTGACTGTAATTATAGGGGGGCTCGAGACAGCTCTTAGTAAGAATGAGCTCATTGCCCAGGACGAGAGAAACGCGATTCTGAGAGATGCCTTTTGCGAGGCTGAATTATTGTCTCACATTCTGGAGAATTTGCTTGAACTTTCCCGCACTCAGGCTAAACGGTTGCTGCTCTCCCCCGAGCCAATGATAATTAAAAAACTGGCAAAGGATGTAATTAATAAATTCAAAGGGCAATCCACGCACCAGTTTATACTGGATTTCCCCGGCGAGATACCGCCGGTGGAAGCCGATGCGCTGCGAGTAAGGCGGATATTATACAATTTGATACAAAATGCGGTTAAGTATTCGCCGGATGGAAGCAAGATAAAAATCTTTGCCAGGAAGAAGCCCGGTTGTATCGTTATCGGTGTTAGAGATCATGGTAACGGCATATCTGTAGAGGACCAGTCCAGGATTTTTCATTCTTTCCAGCGGTTGGGGTTGGATCAATCCGGGAAGGTCAGAGGAAGCGGATTAGGGCTCATGGTGTGCCTCCGCTTGGTGGAAGCGCATGGCGGAAGAATTTGGGTTGAATCAGCGCCAGGTAAAGGCTCTACCTTCTACTTTACCCTGCCTTTAATACAGTATGAGGAATTAAAGTAGCTAACAGCTTAAGTGTGGCGTTCTATTAGAATCAGCGCCGTACACGTGACAACCGCGTTATCATATCGCTGCACTTAACAATTATTGTTTATACCTTTCGATCTCCGTTCAACTAGTTCAAAATGGTCTATTTCATCAATAGACCACGGCATCGACCGCCAAATGTCATAAGTATTTAATATATCCCGACCTGATTATATAACTACTCTATGTTTATATTGCTACTATTTTTAAAATAATATTTAAAGGAGGTAATAACATGGCAGTAAAAGTTCAAATCGAATTATCTGATGATGAGGATAAGATCGTGCAGGTGTACAGAATAGAGCATAACAAGAAAAATATCGAGGATGCTGTCAAAGATATCATTAAGCAGTATAAGCCCCTGAGTCAATACAAGGAAAAAAATAAACAGAGTTGGTTTAGCAAACTATAGTGCTAATAAAAGCCATCGATGAAGGCCGGAACGCCTTACAGGGTTTCAGCTAAAAATATATTTATTAAAAAGGAGGACATATGGATATCTTATTAATTATCGGTATTATCCTGTTAGTTTTATGGTTGCTGGGTTTATTTACTCTCCCCTCTTTGGGCGGGCTCATCTATATTGCACTTGTTCTTGCAGTTATTTTGATCATTATCTGGTTGCTCAGGCGAGTATTTAAACTTTTTTAAGCATTCCAGCATTTGTGTGGGCTTGTCTTCGGTGAATTGTACCGGACTGCATCATCTCCGGCCTGTCCAGAACAGGTTATGAGAGTCCGGCCCTGCTGCCGTTGGTGACTGAATAGTGGTCTCCAACGGCAGCAGCAAATCAAATTCAGCATTAAATGTGTTCAGCTTTGCCATCAATAAGCATAATTTGTCCCCGGTGCTGATTGTTCATCTCATTATTCCTGACGGGTGTATCTCGTAAAAGACTAAGACCAGGGCCTGCTCCTTCGTCAAAATATCATAACTATTTAACTTTCTACCTTCTTATTATATTACTATTCAATTTCTCGAATGATAAGCTTTTTACAATTGCTATTAGTGACTGACACGTCTTGGAGTGAACCCCTATGACTGGACAGAACAGGTTAGGATGGGCTGACGGGTTTCCTCATTATTCTGTTGTTGCTCCATCAGTGCTTCATACTTGACTGGTGACAGGTAGCCAATTGAT
>JBEKCL010000046.1:0-18329 GCA_050014895.1 Dehalococcoidia bacterium | reverse complement strand
CGGGTGTTGCGCTGGCCATTATTATGATTCCTGTTGTCGCACGTACGGCTGAGGAAGCGTTGCGTCTGGTGCCCAACTCGCAGCGTGAGGCAGCTTTGGCACTGGGTATTAACCGGTGGCGGGCCATTGCAGGGGTAATATTACCTGGTGCAATCACAGGAATTGTTACCGGTATAATGCTGGCTGTAGCCCGTGTTGCTGGTGAGACGGCCCCTCTAATATTCACTGCACTTGGCAGTGCTTTTGGGGTACAGGGTCTCAATCAGCCTATTGGAGCGTTGCCGTTGCAGATATACCGTTATGCATTGTCGCCTTATCGTGACTGGCAGCAGCAGGCCTGGGCGGCAGCCTTTTTGCTTGTGATTCTGGTCCTGGGGATAAATGTAATAGTACGTTGGGTTAGCAGACGCAGGTCAAGATAATAATTGTGTAGAGGAAACGCAGAATGATTACGATACACGAATTAAACAAGCAGATGCTCAAACAGGACGCAACCGGAGAGGAAACGCACAAATTGGACCATCCCGAAAATGCATTGGAAGTTGTAAAGCTCAATGCGTGGTACGGAAAAACGATGGCTGTGAACAGTATAACCATGAGCATTGCTTCCAGATCAATCACTGCCCTTATCGGGCCCTCGGGCTGCGGTAAATCCACTTTTATTCGCTGTTTGAACCGTATGCACGAAGTATCGGGTGGTGGAAGAGTGGAAGGCGAAGTGTTGTTCGAGGGCAATAATATATATGATAAAGATGTTGACGCGGTAAGTGTGCGCCGCCGAATCGGTATGGTTTTTCAGAGGGCCAGTGTATTTCCGATGATGTCGATTTTTGACAACGTGGCCTCGGGCGTCAGTCTAACGCGTTTATGGAGCAGGCGCCGGGACTTGAAGGATATGGTAGAGCGCAGTTTAAAGAAAGCGGCTCTGTGGGAGGAAGTAAAAGATAAATTACATGAACCCGGAGGATCGCTTTCAGGAGGGCAGCAGCAGCGCCTCTGTATTGCCAGGGCGATAGCCATTGAACCGGAGATTTTACTTATGGACGAGCCATGCTCGGCTCTTGATCCGATCTCAACGTTAAAAATAGAGGAATTGATGCTGGAAATTAAAAAAGACTACACAGTTGTAATTGTTACCCATAATATGCAGCAGGCGGCGCGTGTATCTGATACTACCGGTTTCCTTTTACTGGGTGAGTTGATTGAATTTTCAGCAACTAAGGAACTTTTCAGTATACCCAAAGACAAGAGGACAGAAGATTATATCACCGGCCGTTTCGGCTGAGAATGGAGGTTGCAGCTATGACAAGAGAGACATATCAAAAACATCTAAGAGAGATACAGGATGAAGTGCTTGTGATGGGCAGCATGGTGGAAAAGGCCCTTGACCGGTCGATGCAGGCGTTAAAGAGCCGTGACCTGACATTAGCTACGCAGGTAATTGAAGATGATAAAAAGATCGACACTAAACGATTTGAGATTGAGGAACAAGCGCTGGATTTGATGGCAACTCAAGGTCCGATGGCAAGTGACCTGAGAATACTCCTGGCCACGCTGTCGATTATTACTGACCTGGAGAGAATGGCCGACCATGCAGCGGGTAATGCAAAGATAGCCATCATGATAGGTAATGAGCCGCCGCTGAAGCCGCTGATTGATTTACCGCGTATGAATGAAAGGGTAATAAATATGCTTCACCGTAGTCTTGATGCCTTTATTTGCCATGATCCTGTATGTGCGCGAAAAATTGTACCGGAAGATGATGAGATAGATAATCTGTACGACCAGGTCTTTCGGGAATTGCTGACTTTTATGATGGAAGACCCGCGTACCATAACAAGGGCTACCAGATTGATGTGGGTGGCTCACAATTTGGAAAGAACCGGGGACAGGGTAACCAATATCTGTGAGCGGGTGGTTTTCATGGTTACCGGCAAGATGGAAGAAATGGGAGTTTCTACCTATTAACACGGATCAAACTGCCAGAGCACACCTAAAAGAGTCAGTCATTTTCTAAGCTGACTAATACACGTCCGTCAACTACCAGGTAACCTTCGCCCTGTGGCAACACTTTAACGGGATTCAGGTCCATTTCTAATATTTGCGGGTGATTTTCTACCAGCGCCGATACCCGAAGAATCAATTCCTCTATGGCTTCAATATCTGCCCGTTGTGACCCTCTCCATCCTTCAAGCATCTGGTAGGCTTTAACTGCCCTGACCATATCATGAGCATCAATATCGGTAAGAGGATGGATGCTGAAAGTAACGTCTTTGAACAGTTCAGCGTATATGCCTCCCAGACCAAACATAATGAGTGGACCGAAAGCCGGGTGTTGTGTCACGCCTACGATGACTTCTATACCCCCCTGTACCATCTTTTGAATAATTACACCTTCCATGTCGTTTCTTTTGCCGATACCGTTCATGTTCTCACTGATCCGGATAAAAGCCTGCTCTGCCTCGTCTTCTGATCTGCAATCAAGGATAACCCCGTTAACCTCCATTCTCTGCGGAATTGTGCTTGAAAGGATTTTAACAGCTACCGGGCATCCCATATCTTTGGCTGCTGCCGCAGCTTCTACAGGGGTCCTTGCCAGCTTCAATGTTACGAACTTTATACCATAACAATCGAGGAGTCCTAAGATCGATTCAGCGTCCAGCCAGACCTGGGGTTTGCCTGATTTTTCGATGGCAGATTGAATTATTGAAGTTGCCCTTACCTTATCTATATCGGCGAATTCCGGGATTTTGCCCACCGGCCTTCTCAACTGCTGACTAAATTCCAGTGCCCTGGAAAGGGCGCCCGCCGTAGATTCAGGAAAAGTATATGATGGAACATACCCCTTTTCTTTTGAACCAAGCTCTATCCTGGCGCCTCTTAGCCCCAGGAATGACGTTACTAACGGCTTACCCTGCTTACGGAAAAGAGGGGCAACCTCTCGTATAATGGCCGCAAATTCCTCAGACAGCCGCAATATCGGCGGTATGAAGATTACTATGACCATATCGATGTTTTCATCATCAAGGAGCAAGTGGAGCGCTTCATGATATTGCTCTATTGTGAACTCGGATGAAGTATCTATAGGGTTGCCAATGATCGCCTTGGACGACAAAAAAGATTTAAGCTTTGATATTGTGTCAGGAGAAAGTGATGGAATTTCCAAACCTCTTGCTTTACAGGCCTCAGCGGTCAATATGGCTGGCCCGCCTGCATTGGAAAGTATTGCAACCTGGTTGCCCTTTGGCAGCGGCTGATTTGCCAGCATACTTCCCGTATCAAAGAGGTCTTCCAATGTATCAGCCCGTAATATGCCGGCCTGCTTAAAGAGGGCTTCCGTTGCCGCCTGGTCAGTGGCCATAGCGCTTGTTTGTGATGAAATAATCCTGCCCGGATGTTGAATGGGGTTGCTGGTAACAGCTACCACCGGTTTCTTTCTCGAAATGCTTCTTGCAATGCGGGTGAATTTCCTGGGGTTGCCGAAGGTTTCAAGATATAGAAGGACGACATCCGTATTAGGATCATCTTCCCAGTATTGAAGCAATTCATTGCTGGAAATATCAGCCCTGTTGCCGATGCTGACGAATGTCGAAAGGCCGATATTGAGGCCGGTCGCATACATCAGAATAGCCGAACCCAACGCTCCGCTTTGAGTGGCGAATGCAATATTTCCAGGCGGCGGCACGATAGCGGAGAAGGTGGCGTTCAAATTGATGTCGGGGTTCGTATTGATCATCCCCATACAATTTGGGCCAAGCATCCGCATTCCATAACTCCGGATAGTATTCAGCAGTTTTTGTTGCCGTCCTACGCCCTCCGGGCCGATATCTGCAAACCCGGATGAAAGTACGACAACACCTTTTGCTCCCTTGCGGGCGCTTTCCTCAACTACTTCTTGCACTGTCTCGGCCGGCACACTAATAATGGCAAGATCAACGTCACCAGGGATATCGAGAACGGACGGATAGGCTTTCACTGCTGCGATGCTATCCGCGTTAGGGTTAACAGGGTATACAACACCCTTAAAATCTTGCTGGATTAGATTACGAAATACGAAATTGCCTATTGTGTTAGGTCTTCTTGAAGCGCCGATTACTGCTACCGACGTTGGATTGAGAAAAGCCCTCAATGACGCTATAGATGCGAACTTCTCACGTTCGAAGGATTTCTGTTCAACAATCTCAGTTGGAGCCAGGTCAAGCATGCCTAAATAGACTGACCCCTGTATTTGCTTGTTCATTTTAAAACCACTGTTGATAAGGACATTCATCATGTCCCTATTCTCGGCCAGGACCTCTGCTTCGAACGTGGTTATTCCTTTGTCCCGGGCGATGTATGACAGTTGGTCGAGGAGATGTGTGCCGATGCCCAAACCCTGGTATTTGTCCTCCACTTCAAAAGCAATCTGCGCTATCTCTGCTCCAGGTTGCCTGGCATAGCGGCCGACAGCTATTATCCGTTCTTCGTCCGCTTCTCCAAGTGTCCCTACCAGTGCGAACGTATTGACATAATCAACTGTACAGAACCTGCGTGCTTCTTCTTTGGACAAATGGGATAGGACATGATGGAAACGCAAGTAAATCGTCTGCTTGCTCAGGCGGTTGAAAAGCGCCATCAGCTTTTCTTCATCCGCCATCTGTATAGGACGCAGATGCAAGCCGGAGCCGTCTTTGAGAGCAACACTGTTCGAATATTTCTCTATGCTCTTTTTGTCCAGTTCCGTTGACATCTAACTACCCCGCTTACTTAAAGTATAGCCTTTTGATTTTCAATAGTGTAACCCTGAAAGTGAGAGAAATTATATCACAGGACTTCACTGCCGATTGTACAAAGAATTTAATCTACATTAGGAGCTATAGATATCCTGGCATCTGCTACGTAACAGCCCTGGCCGGTCTCCATTGCCATAATAGGATTAAGGTCCATTTCTTGTATCTCGGGGATGTCTTCTATCATGGCGGAAATTCTTAATAGCAAATTTTCGACGGCTGCGATATCCGATGGAGGCGCTCCCCTCCATCCATCCAGGATTTTATGCGATTTAAAAGAGCTAATCATGTCTTTTGCATCAATATCGGTCAACGGATGTATTCTGAAATTTACATCTTTGAACAGTTCAGCATATATACCGCCCAATCCAAACATGATTAAAGGACCGAAGTTTTTATCTTGAGTAATGCCAACAATAAGTTCAACTCCCCCTGAAAGCATTTTCTGAACCGTGACACCCTTCATTTCCGATTTTCTGGAAATTTTATCCAGGTTCTTTCCGATTTGATTGTAGGCCTCAGTCACCTCATCCGCCGACTTCAAATTCAATATAACACCCCCGACATCGGTCTTATGAGTTATGGTTGGCGAAAACAGTTTGACTGCAACTGGATAACCTATACTGTCTGCAACTTTGGCTGCATCTTTTGCTGATACCGCAATCCGGGAATTGGCGAATTTTATACCGTAAGCAGAAAACAAACGGGCTATCTCATCTGAATCGAGCCATAAAGGGTAGCTGCTTGTTCTACCGGTGGCAGTCTTAATAATTTCCTCCGCAGCAGTTTTATCGATGCCATCGAATTTAGGTACCTTGCCCACAGGTTGCTTAAGACGTTCGTAGTATTCGTATGCCTTTTTAAGAGCAAACGCAGTCGATTCGGGAAAAGTGTATGTGGGGATATAACCGTCATCTTTTGACCCTACAGTCAACTTTTCCTGTTTAACCCCCAGGAAAGATACCATCATGGGTATCCCTCTTTTTCGAAATTCTGGAGCGACTTGCTGTATGGCAATGGACATGAAATCCATCAGCTCGAGAATAGGGGGAATATAGATCGTAACTACCGCGTCGATGCCTTCATCTAATAGAAGCGAAAGTGCTCGTTTATATTGTTCAGGCGAGACTTCAGCGGTCGTATCTATCGGGTTAAGGTAGCTGGCTTTGGGTGGTAAGAACGATTTAAGCTCAGCTCTGGTTTTTTCCGATAGTACAGGTATTTGAAATCCTTTTGCCGACAGTGCATCTGCAGCCATAATACCGGCCCCGCCACCGTTGGTTAAAATGGCGACCCTGTTTCCTTTGGGTAATGGTTGATTTGCGAGCAATGTCGCTGTATCAAATAGTTCTTCAAGTGTATTGCATCTTATCATTCCGGTCTGTTTGAACAGGGCGTCGCTGGCTATATCGTCTGACATCATTGCGCCTGTATGAGATGCGGCAGCACGGGCCCCTGCCGAGGAACGTCCGCTTTTTACCACCAGGACAGGCTTTTGAAGAGTCGTTTCACGGGCTATGCGTGCGAATTTGCGGGGATCCCCGAATGATTCGAGATAAAGCAATATGATGTCTGTATCCTTATCCTGGGTCCAGTATTGAAGGAGTTCATTGCCTGAAACATCCGCCCGGTTCCCAATGCTAACGAAGTTTGAAAGCCCCATGCCGATCTTAGTGCAGTAATACAGAATAGCGCCGCCGAGAGCGCCGCTTTGGGTGCCGAATGCGACTTTACCACGTGGAACAGGAAGGGGTGCAAAAGTAGCGTTCATTCTTATTTGAGGATCTGTATTTAGAATGCCCAGGCAGTTGGGGCCAATTATGCGCATTCCATATGCTCTAGCCGTTTTGACCAACTGTTTTTCCCTTTCAACACCTTCGCCACCCATCTCTGAGTATCCTGCTGTTATTACCAGCAGGCTTTTAACCCCCTTTCTCCCGCATTCTTCAATCAGAGGTTGCGCTTTTTCCGCCGAGATCACTATAACAGCAAGATCGATATTACCCGGCACATCCAGAACAGAAGGATAAGTCTTTATTGACGATACGACCTCCAGTTTGGGATTAATGGGATATATAATTCCGTTATAGCCGCTCTCGATTAAATTTTTAACAAAAGCACTTCCTATTCCCGGTCTGTTTGAGGCGCCCACTACTGCGATCGACTTCGGCATCATGAACCTGCCGATGGAAGCAATAGAAGCTATTTTTTCTCGTTCAGCAGATTTTTGATCTACTAAAGGTGTAGGTGTAATGCTGTAAATACCCCTCCAACCCTGGGGCTCCTGTATTTTGCTTAGCAGTTCGAAACCGCTGTCCTGCAGCACGTCGATCATATCTGTATTTTCGGGCAGGACCTCGGCTTCGAATATGTCGATACCGTTCTCCTTGCCTGCAATAGCGAGCATTTCCAGCAGGTGTGTCCCGATACCCTTACGCTGATGAGGGTCTTCGATAACAAAAGCGATCTCCGCTTTATCCGGAGAGGAAAGCCTCCAGTAACGGCCGACGCCGATAATTTTTTCTTCCGGCCCTTCTCCCTGAACGGCTACTACCGCAAATGTATTCTCGTAGTCCAAAGCCGTATATTGATGCGCCTCCTCTTTAGACAGGTTTGTTAGTACGTGGTGAAAACGGAGATATATACTGCGGCTGCTAAGGCGATAGAAAAAAGAGAGAAGTTTATCTTCATCATCTGCTCTGATTGCTCTCAGACACAGCATCGAGCCGTCCTTCAGGGCAATAGCTTTAGTGAATTTGTCCAGATTTGCAGTGCTTGATTTATCTGTCATTTGTACGCCTCCATTTGAAGCTGTTAACTTTGATATTAGCATAAACAACTGCAGGGAAGGTATAAGCGCATAGGTGGATTATTGGCGAATATAAAAAATACGATGCCGTTGTGAAACAGGGCATCGTATTTATTGCTGTTCAATTAAAGGTAAGGGGCCGGTTTATTGAGTCTTTTCTTCGGCCTGTAGTCTACAACTTGCTTTGAAGAGACTTGATGATTTGTTCAGCTTCAGCGACTGTTCGCTCAATTACCTCTTTGCATGTTGGTAAATCACGAATACGCCCAACTACCTGGCCGAAAGGAACGACTCCGTTCACCAAATCACCCTCACTCAGTATTTTGCCCAGTGCGTCGATCCCAATAGCCTGCTGGGCCAGTCCGGTAACGCCGCGCTGCTGTAATCCGCCGATAATGACTTTTAGCAATGGGGTGTTTGTCTTTTTTCTTAGTGCCATACCGGCTTTCACTGCATCGAGGTATGATATCTTACCCTTGGACATAGCAATTGCACGTTCGTTGGCGTACCAGCGGCCGGGCAGCCCATCGATACCGGCAGAGTAAATAGTTTCTTCCATCATTGTTTTCAGGGCTGTTTGTTTAATATTTGGGTGTACATCGCATTCCTGAGTAACAACAAACCTGGTGCCCATTGCAATTGCGTCAGCCCCCAATGCTAGTGCGGCTGCCAGACCGTGGCCGTCGCAGTAGCCTCCTGCCGAGATTATAGGGATGCTTACTTTGCTCGCTATTTGAGGAAGCAGTACCATGCCTCCGACATCGCCTCCATGTGCAGCAGCCTCGTGAGCCGTTACAATGATAGCATCAGCGCCCTGTTCGGCTGCTTTGATCGCATGCCGTTCTGTGGCAACAGTGGATATAACTTTGCCGCCGTACTCGTGAGCTGCTTTAATTATCCAGTCTCCTTTCCCCAGTGCGAAGTTGATGATAGGAGCTTTTTCTTTGAGGGCGACCTCCGCATTTTCCTTGCCGTTTGGAAAGATCAGGGTAGCGTTTATGGCAAAAGGTTTATCTGTTAGATCTTTAATTTCCTGGATGATTCCCTTCAGTTGATCAGGAGTATTTGCCACACTGTTAAATATCCCAAGTGCGCCTGCATTGCTGACTGCAGCGACTAGTTTTGGCAGGCTGACAAAGGCCATGCCAGATAGTATTATGGGATACTTGATGCCGAATAGCTCTGTTATCCTGGTTCTCATAGTAACGGCCTCCTTATTTATCTGAAGCTACTGAGCGATAATGTTCTCAGAAAGAGGTTACATTGTCAAAGAAATACCATCATAATATGGTCACCAATATGAACATAAACTCTTTTGTTTTGCAAAAGCGCGTGCTATAATCGCAAAAATTGCAGAAGAGGAGGCCTATATGAAAACGAGGATGACGGAACTTTTCGGAATAAAACATCCAATCATGTGTGGCGGCATGATGTGGTTGTGTAAACCGGATTTGTGCGCTGCAATCAGCAATGCGGGCGCTCTTGGCAATATTACTGCTGCCAACTATGACAGCGGGGATGAACTACGAAAGGCAATCCGGAAAACACGCGAAATGACCGATAAGCCGTTTTCCGTTAATTTGTCTTTGCTTCCTTCTTTCCGTATTACCAAGGAGATGTATCTTGATTGGTTTAATGCTTGTCTGGCAGAGAAAGTAACCGCATTCGAGATATCAGGAGCGCCGGTAGACAAGTTCTTTGGACCTGACGCTATTAAGCGGGGGCATGACGCTGGCGTTAAGTTCATACATAAGTTAGGATCAGTCAGACATGCGGTACATGCAGATCACGCAGGTTATGATGCAGTCATTGCTGCCGGAGTGGAGGAGGGTGGGCACCCTCTAATGGATGATGTGACTACCATGGTGTTGACCCCGCGTATGGCTGAATCGATCAAAATACCGGTAATAACCACGGGCGGCATTGCCGATGGAAGAGGGCTTGCGGCTGCTCTAATACTCGGCGCCGAGGGCGTAATGATGGCATCACGGTTCATGGCCACGACTGAGTGCCGTATGAATAGTAAAGTGAAAGATGAACTTGTTAAAAGGCAGGAGATGGATACGGTGCTATACGGTAAAAGCATCGAGCTGCAGGGCAGGGCTATGAAAAATGAAGTGATCAGCAAAATACAAGAGCTGGAAGCCCGGCATGCCAAGCTGGAGGAGTTCGCTCCATTTTTATCCGGCATGCGCCAGGGGACTGTTTTTAATGATGGTAACACTGAAGGCGCAATATTGCCTATCGGCCAGTCAATTGGTCTTATTCATGATGTTGTAAGCTGCAAGGAGTTGGTGGAGAGGATGGTAAAAGAAGCCGAGACCTTGCTGAAAGGTTCTTCTAAACGGCTAAATATATAAACCTTAATGGCAACTGAAAGCAGAAGAGGGGAAGCTAATTAGCTTCCCCTCTTTTATTTTTGGTCGAGTCTTGCCGATTACGCTATTGCAGCGTTATTTTTCTTGATCGTAGCTTCGGCTTCCACCATGATCCTGTCGATCAGTTCCTTAACGGACGGAACGTCATCGCAGGCACCCAGAATCTGTCCGGCAAAATAGATGCCTTCTCTGGTGTTGCCATCGTATATTGCCATGGTATGACGTCTGAAACAGGCAGCCTGGCGAGCCTGCACCCAGATTGGGTGTTCGGAATCAGCGCTCATCATTTTAAAGCTTAAGCCGATGAATTGCGGCCAATTTAATTTCAGGTATTGTTTGGTTTCGAATGCGCCATGGAAGGCCTCCACCAGAGGGAAGCCGCCTTTAACGATTCGCTGGGTAACAGGCGTTTTTAAAGCGCGTCCGCGCATTCCGTCAAACTTGGAACTCACAATCGTGTCATTTTCACTGGCTTTGAGGCACAGCTGTTTGAAGTTCTCGTGGACCATGCTTTCTTTAGTCAGTGCAAAACGTGTGCCCATCGAGATGGCGCTTGCGCCAAGGGCCAGCGCGGCTGCCAGGCCGCGTCCGCTGCCGTAACCGCCGGCGGAGATTATTGGTATCTTAACTTTGCTGGCGATTATTGGCAGCATGACCAGCGTGGTCGCTTCCTCTCCATGTGCTGCTGCTTCAGCGCCAGTGACAATAATGGCGTCGCAACCTAGCTGCTCTGCCTTGATTGCGTGTTTAACATAGGCAGTCGTGCCTATTACCTTTCCGCCGTAGGCATGCACCCGGTCTATGAACCAGGGCTTTCCCAATGTGTAATTGACGACGGGGACCTTCTCCTCTATAGCTACATCTATAACATCGCGGGCCACCTGGCCCAAAATTAGGAGTTGGTTAATCCCGAAGGGTTTGTCGGTTAGTTCACGTATCTTGCGGATGTTTTGTCTGGCTTCGTCGGGAGTACATCTGGCCGTAGCAAAAATACCCAATCCACCGGCATTGCACACTGCTGCCACAAGTTCAGGTGTGGTAACCCAGTTCATCCCTGCCAGCATTATAGGGTGTTTACATCCGAACAACTCGGTAAAAGGGGTTTTAATCATCGAATTCTCCTTTGTAATAGCTGAATTTCAGGCTACCTTTGGAAATACATATGATTAACTACGAATAAATTGAACTCATCTGGTTTGTGTGGAGCCTGCTGGAATGTTATTATATATTAATATGCTTTGAATCTCAAGGCATTTTTTTATTTTATGGCCTGGTTTTTCCAGGGGTGTTAATATTGTTTGAGGTAATAATATATGTATAACGATATTATTAAAGATCTTGATCCGTTATTTAATCCAAAATCGGTAGCGCATATCGGTGCGACCAATAACCGTAACAAGTGGGGTTTTTCCACGATCACT
Organism: Dehalococcoidia bacterium; assembly: GCA_050014895.1. Classification (GTDB taxonomy): domain Bacteria; phylum Chloroflexota; class Dehalococcoidia; order GIF9; family UBA5629; genus JAFGLP01. The sequence continues at coordinate 6,952 of JBEKCL010000046.1, read as the reverse complement.
AGTCTGATCCATACATATAAAGGACCCATCTACCCTGTAAATCCGCACGAAGAAGATATACAGGGAATCACAGCGTTTAAGAAAGTGACGGACATACCCGGATCGGTTGACCTGGCTGTGTTCACTATCCCGGCTGAACGGGTGGCTGCTGCTATGGAAGATTGTGTCCAAAAGGGCGTTAAGTCGGCAGTCATAATATCCGCCGGGTTTGCTGAGACGGGACCTGAAGGCAAGAAATTGCAGGACGAAGTGCTGGCAATTGCACGCAGAGGAAACATCAGGTTTATTGGTCCAAATTGTATGGGATATTGGAGCGCATCGTCTTCGCTGGGCGCTTTTATGTTGCCCTTACTGGTCAGGGATGGCCCACTTGCATTTGTATCTCAGGGAGGCAATGTGGGCTCTGCGGTCGTTGTTGCCGGGTATGAACGTGGAGTTGGTTTCCGCCATTATGTTAGCTGTGGCTGCGCAGCCGATATACAGATAGAAGACTATATCGAATATTTTGGCAAAGACCCTAACGTCAAAGTGATTTTGACCTATATAGAAGGTATCAATGACGGCCTTAAATTTATTGATGTTGTCAAGAAAGTGACACCAAATAAACCTGTAATTATGTTGAAGCCGGGTAAAACCGAAGCTGCGGCAGCAGCAATTAAGTCCCATTCCGGAGCGCTTGCCGGCAGCTATGAGATCTATAATGCAGTCTGCAAAAAATTGGGCATCCTCCGTGTGGATACGCCCGAGGAAATGCTGGATGTAGCACTGGGTTTACTTCTCCAACCCTTACCCAAAGGTCCCAATGTGGCAATCATAACTCCGGGTGGCAGTTATGGTGTGCTGTGCACTGACGCATGTGAACAGGAGGGGTTGAACGTTGTAAAGTTGCCGGAAAAAACCATTGCTGAACTGGACAAGATATTTCCTCCAAGGTGGAGCCGCGGAAACCCGGTGGACCCTGCCGGTGACCGCAACTTTATCTCTTATCTCACAGCACCGGAGCGGCTTCTTGATCTGGATACTGTGGATGCCCTGATTTTTATGGGTTTCGGTGGATTTTCATTATTTGGCAATCTAATTGCCCAACAACGCCAAGTAACTGAGGGGATGATGAAGCATGATGAGATTGCCGGTAGAGAGGCTGCCATACAGGCGCTTGTGCCCATCATTGAAAATATTAGATCGAAAGACGTGTCGGTCGCTGAAACTTCGATCAGACAGTTAGTCGATTTACTTGGTATGGTGCTTGATATAAAAGATAAAGCGGAGATGAGTGCCTTTGCTGATACGGCCATAGCAGCCAAGCACTCGGGTAAGCTGGATGAGTCATTGATAGATAACCTGTTGGACCTTACTAAAGGTGAGGCCTATATAATCAGTATAGGCAAGACGAGGGTGGGGATCATTAACGAGTTGATCAGCACATTACTTCGTTCTCTGGTCGGGCAATGGATTTTGAGCTATGGAAAGCCAGTAATTACTACTACTTTTACTGAAGAGCAGGTCAGGTTAGTTAAAGATCATTTCGATTATACTTCCGGCAACCGTGCTGCAAGAGTGCTGGCAAAGTTGCTGGAATATCAACATTATTTAAACCAGATATCGAGATAATAAGGTGTGAATTTTCGGGAGTTTGCGCTATATTAGAGAGGTGGCTGGGAAATAAAGTACTATGCGACATTTAAATGTATCGTTATTAGTTGTTCTTTTATTATCTATAGCCTTTATTGCTCCGCTTGATTATCCTGCCCAGGCTATTTCAGGGCAGGAAAGTGCTGCTTTGCCGGAGATTACCAGTTTTGCTATCTCTCCCTCAAGCATTGACTCTGGATCAATAGCCACACTGACATGGGATGTGAAAAATGCTTCGTCTATTAATATAGATCATGGGATTGGGAGCATTGCCGCTTCTGGTCAAATAAGCGTAGCTCCTCCTTATTCGACTACATATAAGCTCACTGTGTCCAATGATACAGGGACCAGGACAAGATATATTACCTTATATGTTGAAATGATGAGAGCAGATACTGGAGATTCGGTGAATGTCGACCCTGTAACTGGCAGGAATGCTGAAGTTGACCTATCCTGGCAGGATTACTGTCTGTCCAGTCAATATCAGGTGCAGATTGCCCGGGATCCATATTTCACCCTTAAGGTGTATGATTCGGGATCGATGGATACGGCCGACGGATTGTACCCTGCTCTATTATATCCCCCTGGTAATCTGGAAGCAGGACATACTTACTATTGGAGAGTACGCGTAACACAGGCGGTAACGGGTCAACGAATATTAAGCCCATGGTCGGAGCCGAAATCATTTACTGTGATGTCGGGGTTTGCTACCAGGGATGACGATTCCAGCGTTCATGCTTTTACACCTGCTAACGGCTGTGCCGCGTGTCCCGTAAAACCGGTATCTTTCAGTTGGTCCGGGTACCAGGGTATAAGCAAATACAGATTCCTGCTGGCCAGGGATTCACAGTTACAGAGTGTTGTGGTGGATGCTGTCACATCGACTACAGCGTATGCGCTGTCAGAGGCTTTGGAATACGATACCAGCTATTTTTGGCAGGTAATGGCAATTGAGCCAGTTCCCAGCGATCCGAGTTCCGTTTTTACTTTTCACACTGAACAGGCTCCGCAACCTGTAAAGCAGCAGGATTCTTCAATCCCGTCCAATATGCCGATCTGGGCTATTGCTGTTATCACGGTGGGCATATTACTTATAATTGTCGCAATAGTCTTTACTGTCAGGGCGAAGAATCAGATATAGCACACCAGGATTCAGCGTCCCAAGCCAACAGTTGTGATATTGCCGCGAGATGTAATGTCATTGACACTGTCAGTACATGTAGATATCCTATTAGTATTAAATTGAGGGGGGGCTTATAAATGGCAAAATCATCGACAGGGCTTGAAGAGAACGTTGCGGCATTACTGAGCTATTTAGTTGGTTGGATTACCGGGCTGATATTTTTCCTGATTGAAAAGGATAGCAAATTCGTCAAGTTTCATGCAATGCAGTCCATTATTACATTTGGCGGCCTCATGATTTTGTCCTGGATCCTTGCGAGCATACCGTTTATAGGATGGGTTATAGGCTCGATACTGGGTGTTCTTGCGCTTGTTCTCTGGATATTGCTGATGATCAAGGCCTACCAGGGTGAGAAATTTAAGTTACCGGTTGTTGGGGACCTGGCAGAGAAGTGGTCAGCCTGAGTAATAAATATAAAAATATCCGCTACGCAAAAGTACTAATTTATTAAGGTACTTTAGTACTGTTATTATATTTTGAACGTAGATTGTGTCTGAAATGTGTTGAAATGACAGTCTCATTTAGGGTATTCTTCGTAAAAACTATTTAGGAGATTTGTCTAAGATGCAGGGTTTTTGTATGAAGTGCCGCGCCATGAAAGAAATGAAAAATCCAAAAGCAGTCACTATGAAGAATGCCAAGCCCGCTAACCAGGGCGTTTGCCCATCTTGCGGGACGAAGATATTCAGGATTGGAAAGGCTTAAAACAACAACGCGTGATAAAAAGATAGGACAGGATAATCATCCTGTCCTGTCTTTTTAGTCTTGAATTTAACGGTTTACTTCCACCCTGTCAAATATTTCAGCCGTTTCCTCCATCCTATCACTGTATGTTTTGGCGTTCTTTACCTACGTAAGATCAAGGGCTGAGGTATCGGAGCATTCAGCAGCACCTGTTGATATGCTGATAATATTCTCTCGATGACTGAATCCCATCCATAATGGCTTATCAATATTTCTGTGCAAAGGTTTTGATCATTTCTACTGCGATTAAGCATATCGTTAAGATGCCCTGCCAGTATCGCAGGAGAAGTGTCATGCATTATTCTACAATTTGGGCAGGTCTTTACCATGTCTCTTATCTCTCCCACGTTGGTAGATAGTATCGGTGTGCCGCAAGCAAGTGACTCAAGCGCCACCAAACTGAAACTTTCATAGTATGAAGGTATTACGCAAAAGTCGGCGGCATTGTAATATAGATACATATCTTCATGAGGGACCGATCCAATAGGTTTCACTATATCATCAATTTTAAAGTCCCGTATTAGTTTGAGCATATGCTGAAATTCAAGTTCGTTCTTATTGTCCCCGCCTATTACCAGTAATTGAAAGTCTTTTCGAGGCTGAAGAATCGAGATAGATTCAAGCAAATTTGATAGGCCCTTCAAGGGGTCCATACGGCCTACAAATAGGACTGCCTGTCTGGAATCAAGTTTGCATGCTTGTTTAGCGATGCTCTTATTTACGGGCCGGAATAGAATAGGATTTATACCGCATGGGACAACGGATATATTTGCCGGAGGGGCATCGTATTCGAGTGCCAATTCAAGTTTTTCATTTTCAGTGGATGCAATTATCAAGTCACAGGCGTCAATGACTTGCTTTTCATACCTGATTCTGAATTCAGGTTCAAGGATGCTGATGCCTGCCTTATTTTTAAGTTTGGCGAGCGTATGAAACATCGTAATATGCGGTATGCCCCATTGCTTGCTCAGGAGTTCACCTACCAGGCCGGACAGCCAGTAGTGACTGTGTATGAGGTCATAGCGCAGTTCGAAATCTTTGCAGAACGACAATATGGACGTAGCCAGATCAGAAACATGATTATCGAGGTTAATTTCAGAAACGGAGCTATAATCTGCGGCGCTTAAATGTATCAGCCGGATTCCACTATGAAGCTCTATTTCCTTGCAGTGCTCATCGCCTGCATGCGAAGACGTATAAATGTCAACGAAATGACCGCGCTGCGCCAGTTCTCTGGCCAGGTTCTGGATATATATATTCATCCCGCCCGTATAGCGGTTTCCGGGCTTTGCCCACGGGCAACTATGAGTGCTAAGTAATGTTACGCGTAATTGGTCCACCTATCATGTTCCCTTAATGTCGATCGATTGTTTTTATTATACATCTAAATAGTGGGATCTCCTTGCCGCCAAGGTAAAACTTATATCTCTCAGGCCCTTTTAAAAAATCGAATCTCCGTTTACCGGATTCTATACTCTGTTTAATATTATAGTATTTAGATATTAAGCCGACGCTAAGCCACTTGTATGCGGGATTGTATCCGCTGTTATATAGATAGGTATCATTCTGATAATCAAAACCGAGAGTGACTGCCACAGGTGTTTTATTCAATTCCAGCATGCCTAACATCAACATCTGGTTCGCTGCAGCTTTATCTATTACAGCCTTGAAAAATGCCTCCATCTGCCCGGTCAGGAACTTGTTTTTATCCTCCCTGCTTTCCCGAAAGAATTGTAGAAATATATCGATGTCCTTTGCTGAAGCTTGTTTGGATATGCGATATATTACCTCTCCTTCCTCGTTAAGGCGTCTCTCTTTTCTGAGTAATTCATGCCTTTGTTTGCCGCTCAGGATGGCATGGTATGCCAGCAGATCACTTGGGAGATCGAGAACTACGGTAACATCCTCTTGTGAACATGAAATCGACAGGTCCTTTCTTTGGGCGTTATCCGTACAGAAACGCCTGACTGATGATTCTGGTAAAAGGGGCGAAAGATCCAGTGTTTCAATCCCCTTATCAGCTAGATGAGTTAAGACTGTCTGGAAAAAAACCTGCTCGTAACCGGGCTCGATAATAAAGTCCAGGAAATCGCATACGTTGTCGCTGCCTACGAAATATGCAGTGTGGTCTTGCAGACGCAAAGGGGCTATACCTATACATCGTCCGTCATCCATCACTGCTCCTAAATGAAGTTCACTATCCGACCCGAAATGCTGCCACCATACTGCCGACCAGTCGGGCGAAGAAAAAAGGAGCCTGCTAGTAGACTTTAAATATATATCATTCCAGTACTTGTTAAGAGTCTCGAAATTACCTGAAATGAACTCGGCCATACTTATGCTTTAATTGAACAAATACCTTAATCTACACTGTAAAGCTTTGCCCAAATTCCGGGACAACGATATTTTTAAGGCCAACTTCTTTAAAGGCGTCAGCTAGTGAAAGTGAAGCTTCTTCTTCCCCGTGTACAACGAATACTCTTTGCCACCTGTCTTTTCCTGCGCTTGTCCAATTTATCAGATCGTTACGGTCTGCATGAGCACTGAATTCATGAAACACTTCAACCTTGCAGCGCAACTTATACTTCTCCCCAAAAATTGGCACTTCCGGCCATTTCTCAGCAATCTTTCGTCCCAGAGTGTTCTCTGCCTGCCACCCAACTATTAGTACGGTATTCTTGGGGTCACCGACATTATTTTTAAGATGGTGCAAAATGCGTCCGGCTTCCGCCATTCCGGAACCTGCAATTATCATCACGGGCGTATGAATATCGTTGAGTGATTTGGATTCTTCCACACTGGACACGTAGCGTAAACAGCTAAAACCAAATGGGTCTTCTACCGATCTCATGAACTCAATAGTCTCATCGTCAAAACATTCCGGGTGTATCCTGAATATGTTGGTGGCGTCCATAGCTAGTGGGCTGTCGACGAAAATAGGGAAGTCAGGGATGCTTTTATTGAGCCTTAGCTGATGCAGATAGTAAATCAGTTCCTGGGTCCTTTCCAGTGCGAATGATGGGACTATCAGTTTTCCCCCTTTGGATATCGTCTCATTTATTACGGTAGCCAGCTTATCACTGACATTCGTAATGTCATCATGTAACCGGTTACCATAGGTGCTTTCTATAATAAGAATATCAGAATCGGTAACCACATACGGGTTGCGGATAATAGGTATATCATAGCGGCCCAGGTCGCCGGTATAGCATACGGAAACCTGCCGCTCCCCGTCGTTAATATTCAGGACCGTTATTGATGATCCCAATATATGGCCTGCATCGTGAAATGTTACTTGTATGGACCCATTAATGCTAAAAGGGTGTTCATAAGCACTGCCTCGCAGCAGTTTTAATACTGGAGGAATGTCTGCTTTGACGTACAGGGGCTCAA
>JBEKCL010000045.1:0-18451 GCA_050014895.1 Dehalococcoidia bacterium | reverse complement strand
TTATTAACTATCTGTGAACTTGCGGATTTGCTCACACCCAGCTTCTCCGATAGCTCTGTAATATTTATTCCAGGGTTATCCCCGATCACATCCATTGTATGAATCTCCGAAGGGAAAAGGAGGTCGCCCGTGCCATAATCACGCGGTTTCCTTTCCATTTCCCCGTACTTGCTCATCATACGAACAAACTTATCAATTACTTCTTTATATTTAAGTTCGTCGTTCATAACACTCCTATAGCAGTCACCATGCTAGTGTCTCCTCCATAATTATATTAATGTTAACGAAAAAATACATTGATATTTGTTGTAGTAACTTAACAATAATATATAGTATAATACTAAAATATGTCAATATTATTAAGTTACTTTACAATATTGGGGTAAACAAAATATTTTCGTTTTGTTGGAGGCAGTTAATATGATAACTTATCGAACAAAAGAATTATATGGTGATTTCTATGGAAATAAGGGTAAACCTCTTATTACAATTATTGGTGGTAGCATAGCCGGAATTCCAACAATAGGAAGCAGTTTATTTGACTATTTAAAATCAAATTATAATGTACTGGTTTTAGCATATTTTGGAGTAGAACATCTACCCAAAAACCTAGAAAAAGTACCGCTAGAATATTTCATAAATGCAATCAATTATTTTAAAGAGAAGCTTAATTTAACTGATAATGAGATTGTCTTAATTGGTAGTTCAAAAGGCGGCGAAGCAGTATTGTTACTGATTTCAAAATATATTAATCCTTCAATTACTATTGCTTGTGTCCCAGGTTGTTATGTCTTTCAGTCAATCCCAGGTAATTTCATAAGTATTATATTCCCTAAATCCTCTTGGGAGTTTAAAAATAAACAAATACCATTTGTTAAATTCCGTTATGATAAAAAAATACTTCAGGATATAAAAAATAAGAAGTATTCATCTTGTTATGAAAAATCAATAGAACTAAATAGAAATGCCAAAGCTTTAATAAACATTGAAAATTATAAAGGAAAATTGCTATTACTTTCTGCTGAAATAGATCAATATTGGCCAAGCAAAGATATGTGTAATATTCTTAATAAAAGTTTAAATAGTAATAATATTAAGCATATTATTTTAGATGTTGAGGGTCATCATCTTCTTGAATATGAAAAATCGAGTAATGAAATTATAAGTTATTTAAAATCAAATGCACCATTTGCGATTTAGCCTTTTACCCTTAAAAACATATTGCTTCTAGTGGTCTACCATATCCATTAAGTAATACACTACTCGCATCCTGCCCCAGTTGCACGAGATATAAATCTTGCATAAACAGTAATGCTACCTGGAAAGAGTCCCCCCTTCTTATAATGCGAGGGGCTGTCCCGATATGCTACGACAGCCCCAGCTTATTATTCCACTTTCTTGAAGAACTTCTTCTGGGTGCCACAGACCGGGCAGGCGTCCGGCGCTTCCCTTCCTACCGTGTAACCGCACACCGGGCAAACGTAGTAGGGATAGTCCTCTTTATCTTTTCCCAGACCATCCAGCAGCCCTTTATACAAATCCGCATGCACCTTCTCCACTTCATTGGCCCGGTAGAAGCTCATCAGGGCATCCTTATTGTCCTCGGCTTTGGCCCCCTCTATCATTTCGGGGTACATCTTTGTGTACTCGTGCGTCTCGCCGCCGATGGCTTCCTGCAGGTTCTCCTTTGTGCTGTGGATAGCTTTCAGAGCTTTAAGGTGACTAATGGCGTGTATTGTTTCCGCTTCTGCCGCTGCCCTGAAAAGCCTTGCCGCCTGTTTAAACCCTTCCTTGTCCGCCGCCTCCGCAAATGCCAGGTATCTGCGGTTGGCCTGTGATTCGCCGGCAAATGCCTGCTTAAGATACTCTTCCGATTTTGACATGATCCTTATCCTCCTTCTCACTGACAATTTTTTACAAATATTATCAGCGATACCCACCGCGCGTAATGACTTTTATCACACTTTGCGGTCAGAGGGCCAGGGCAAAGTTGAGGTAAAGCTGGGCAGCCTGGACTACCTGGTTGAAAATAACCGACTCTTCCGGCGTATGGGCCGTCTCAAGCCGCCCGGGACCGAAGATGATGGGGTCTACACCCGCACCCCATAACACGTTGCCATCGGAATGGCTGCGGAAATCCTGCGTTTCCCAGGGCAGCTTCATACTCTTACATACCTCCCGCAACTTTCGCACCAGCGGCCTCTCCTGCGATATGCGGTAGCCGGATTGTGTATTTTCGAAGCGGATGTATGTTTCACCGGTAATCTCTTTGGAGGCAGCCTCCACCAGGTGCTCAAGCTCGGCTTTTAATACATCCATACGGGAATCGGGTGGCAGGTGAAGATCCAGCCAGGCTTCGCAGGTATCAGGGACAACAAAACCGCCTGGGAAGCCGGATAGCTGACGGATATTATAGACCAGGCCGTTGGGACCCGAAGTTGCGTAGCCAGTGACCTGCAAAAGTAGCTTAAGCATATTCTCAATGGCATTCTGTCCAAGCTCCGGCATGGATGAATGCGCTTTCTTGCCGCGTGTCCTCAATAAAACTTCCAGATATCCGTAATGCCCGAGGCAGGGAATCATATTGGTCGGTTCGGCAACCACTGCCCAGGGGAAACGGTATTCCCTGACCAGGGTCTTGGCGCCATCGCTCTCCTCCTCCTCTCCTACGACCAGGGCCATCCCGACAGAGGGAAACTTGCCCTTTTTCTCGGCCAACACAGCAAAAGCTTCTATCATGGCCGCACAACCGGCCTTCATATCAGAACTGCCCAGGCCGAAAGCCTTGTCTTCCTCTTCGTAAAAGCCGAAATCATCCAGATCATGCGCCGTCACTGTGTCCAGGTGACCCACAAAACAAACGTCAACTTCATCCGTCTTGGGAGGCAGTACGACGATGTTGTAGCGGTTCTCGTCCACCGACTGTTTTTTAACGTTAAGCCCGGCTGCCTTGAGGTAATCTTCCGTGAACTGGAGTATTTCCTCCTCCTTTCCGGAAGGACTATAGATATCAACCATGTCCTTAAGAAGCTTTTTTAGCCTCTCAGGTTGGATTTCAGCCGCTGTGCTTGTGCTCGTTCCCATTTTTCTTGACCCTTGAGCTTCGCTTCTTATCCTTCTGCTGTTCCTGAGTAGCTGGATTATACGTCATATAAATATGCTGCTGGGGGCTGTTAAAGCCCTTGTCCCGGAAGAAATGCAGGGCCTCGAGGTTGTCCGCTTCCGTATCGACAATGAACATCCGCACCCCATCCTCGATCATTTTATCAGCAAACCTGTTAAAAAGCTTGCTGGCAACGCCCAGCCTCTGGTACTCCGGTGATACCACCAGCCATACCAGATAACCATATTTCCAGGCAGACTTTCGTTTGGCTATGACGTTGCCCAGAATAAACCCGATTATCTTCCCCTCAAGCTCAGCCACCAGACAATATTCCTGGTCGGAAGTGAACATGGAGACAACTTCAAATTCATCCCAGGTACGATAGAGGGTGGGAGTTTTTTCGGCTGTAAATACGCGTTCACCCAGGTGAAATACCGCCGGGATATCATCCACCTCCATCTCCCGTATTTCAATATCGAGTTTTCTTTTACCGCCGTTTTCTTCCGAATTGGTAGCCGGCATGCCTGCCGACGTTTTTACCCCGTCAGTTTTATGGGGTCCCGCGGGATCGTCGCTGCTCATAAATCCTCCATTAATAGGATATCACGATAGGTATTAGATGGGGTATAACGCAAGACTGCCCGATGCTAGAACTGATAGCCTAACGCCCTTGCCTTATCGTAGCATTTCTGAGCTTCGGCGGTGCGCTTCATTGTTTCAAGAGCGAGGCCTTTGCTGTACCAGAGGGCTGGATTATCGGGGGACAGCGCAAGCCCTTTATCAAAAGCTATTAGCGACTCATCATATCTTCTGAGTTCATACAGTGCCCTGGCCTTGTATCCCCAGGCAAGTGCGCTACTCTCATTAAGAGAAAGGGCTTTGTCGGTAGATGTAAGAACAGCGTCATACTGCTTGGATTTCATCTGCGCATAGGCCTTATTGGTCCAATAATCAACAACCTGGGAGTCCAGGGACGTAGCTTTTTCAAAGCAAGTTACCGCCTCACTGTATTTATCCATTGCAATTAATATCAAGCCCTTGTTTGACCAGTACTTTGCCACATTACCATCCAAAGCTATGGCCTTTTCTATGCTTTCCAGCGCTTTGTCCGATTGATCAAGGTTATAATAGGAAACCGCTTTGCTTGACCAGGCATCGGCAAAGTTGCCGTCGAGTTGAATGGCCTGGCTGTAAGCATCAATAGCCTGATCGTATTTGCGCTCAGCGTCCAGCGTCTGGCCCTTGTTGAACCAGACCGCCGGGTTTGAGGGATCAGCCTGCGCTGCCCTATCAAAATACATGCTTGCCCTATCATATTGACCCGAGTCATAGCATTGCATACCCTGTTCATTTAGCTGTATTGCTTCAGGATTACTCTTGTAACCCTGGGGTGCGGACTGGCAAGCTACCATTGAGATCATAGCCAGTGCAAGCAACAAAGAAAAAACTGAAATAAAAGCAGCACATGTATATTTATTAGTGTGAATATTCATGAGGTCCCTCGAATCCTAGTTACCGGAATGACCGGACATTATTTCCTGATCGACATTAGAACAAATTTTAGCACCCCTTCGAAACCAAGTACAATTTTGTGAAATACGGACCAGACAGCACCAGATCATAGTACTCATAATTCATTGACACATGGCAGCAGTGCTAAGGTATTATTGATTCAGAGATGCGCCTATTTTTAAAAATTTAACCAAACTTTTTCAAGTTACGGTAAAATATGTGAAATTAGGATTGCCAGTTTATTACCCGGCGGCTGGTAATGCACATGGAGGGTTGTATGTTTCACAGGATAGCTAACATTTTGGGTATTTTAATCCTGCTTATTCTGGTTTCTACGCCGGTACTGGCCACCAGCTTGCCGCCGGATGCCGGACTAAATCAGGGCATTCATCAGCAAGAAGGACAGATTGAAGTTACTACTAATGCGGCCACCAGCATTACCCAGACCGCAGCCACCGTCAGTGGATACCTCGAATCCCTTGGACCTTACGAAACCGTGGAGGTATGGTTCGAACTTTCCAATGGCGTATCAACTACACATCAGACAGTAAGCACCCCCGGATCATTCAGCACACGCGTGAGCGGACTCACAGCAGAGACCAATTATAATTACCGTGCGGTGGCGATGTCTACACTCATGGGCGGTCAGAAGGCTAACGGCAACTACGTAAGCTTCTCAACAATAACTTCCATACCCCAAGCACCGATAAACGTCTCCACCATCTCAGCTTCAGATGTGACATCGGGGACGGCCACGCTCAACGGCTACCTGTCCGATATGGGACCATACGATTCGGTGACAGTGTGGTTTAGCTGGGGCAACTCGGGCAGTTTTGGTAACAATACCGGTCAACAGGTGCTTTACAGCCCCGGCCCATTCAGCATGCAATTGTCCGGTCTGAGCCCCAACACTACCTACTATTTCCAAGCTGCAGCAAAGCCCCAGGTACTCGGGGTCAGCACTGTTTACGGCAGCACAAGCAACTTCAACACGTCCGGCGGAAGCGCCCTTTCAGTATCGACAGGCGCAGTATCCGGGGTCAGCTCAAATTCGGCTACAATCGTCGGGTACCTTGATGCGCTGGGCGGCTACCGTAACGCATACGTGTGGTTCGAATGGGGAACGAGCCGGTCATACGGGCAAACAACATCCATGCAGACAACATACAGCCCCGGTACGTTTACTTACACGCTTCAAGGGCTGAATCCGGGCACCACCTATCATTTCCGGGCGCTGGCTGCACCTTCTGCGGCGGGGGGTGTGACCACTACCGGAGCGGACAGCATGTTCACAACCACCTATGCGACAGCATTGCAGGTGAGCACAAGTTCCGCCGCCAACGTCGCAGCAACTTCAGCCACTTTCAACGGGGTGCTGACATCGATGGGTTCAAGTAAAAACGCATATGTCTGGTTCGAATACGGCACCGACACTACATTCGGGACCACTACGCCACAACAACTGCAAAGTTACCCTGGAAATTTCAGCGCCGTGGTGAACGCCCTGGCATCCGGCCGGACTTATTATTACCGCGCCGCTGCTTTCGCCAACGGGGTTAACGTGTACGGATCATCGAATGTTTTCCGCACCGGTTCCGCGTCACCTATTTCCATTTCCACCGATGCGGCCAGCTCCGTCAGCACCAATGTGGCGACATTTAACGCTTACGTCAATTCCATCGGGACGCTGCCCTCCGTACAAGTCTGGTTCAAATGGGGCAATTCACCCGATGCCGGCACTATAACATCTTACCAGACGATCTCGTCTATACAGGGCGTATCCGCCCAGGTCACCGGTCTCACATCCGGCACGGACTACTATTTCCAGGCCGTGGCACAAGCCCCGGACGGTACCAAAGTCTATGGTGTGCAGCAAGTCTTCACTACGGTAGGCAACTCCAATATAGGGGTCTCTGCTGCCCCTGCCACAGACATTTCAGGCTCCACGGCCGTACTTAACGGCACGCTCGGAAGTCTGGGCAATACTTCAAGAGCACAGGTATGGTTCGAATACGGCACAACAGCAGATTACGGCAACTCCACGGAACAGCAGACCCTGGATTACCCTGGCCAGTTCAGGTCCACAATAACAGGACTGGCGCCGGGCAGGACCTATTACTACCGTGCTGTAGCCCTAAACCCCACGGCAGGCAGCCGCTCCGTGTATAGTCCGGCATCATCCTTCGTCACTTCGGGCAGCAAATCGGGGCCGACTCCGCAAACTGATACCATACCGATGTTTGTATGGCTGATCGGCGCGGGCTTCCTCATAGTCATAATAATACTGATCATACTGCTGGCCAGCCGCAGGTAACAGGCAATGTTCAATAGCATTGAGAGCTTTGTGGAAGAGAATTTGAACCCGTTTTACAGGGCACACTACGCGCTCTGGGTTTACTGGTGGCCGGTCTGGAGGAGCGCCTACTCCGGACCGCATATACGCAAATACTGGGATAAGTTTGGACTGGTAAAACCTGGACAATCCTTCCTCGATTTTGGTTGCGGCACGGGCTGCTTTTCACTTCCTGCAGCAAAAATCGTGCAAAACTCGGGAACGGTATACGCACTTGACTGCTTTCCGCGCCAACTGGATATAGTAAAAAAGAGGGCGCACAAGGCAGGACTGGCCAACATCGTAACCATGCTTTCGGACGAAAAGATAAACCTTGATGACGGGAGCATGGATGTAATCTGGATGTGCGATGTTTTTCATGAAATCATGCAAAAGCGCCAGATGCTGGAGGAACTACACAGGGTACTTAAACCGGCAGGTGTCCTGGCCATATACGATGACTGGGTCAATAAAGTCCCTGCCTATACCGATGGCCTGTTTGTTCAGGACATCAGTGACAACAAAATAATCGTACTAAAGCCCATTTCTTGACCCGCCCGGGCATTTTACCGGACTCTGGTGAAGTGATACGGACAGCCTGACGGGCCGTGGTTTTTACTATTCAATAAATTGCCGGCCACAGTAGCTACATCATATCAGGGATGCTATAATATCTAATCGAACTTTCCCCGGTAGACATAAAAATGGCAAAAGTATACTTTATTGATGTAACCAACCGGGACGGTGTTCAGACTGCCAGGTTGAGCCTCTCCAAGCTCCAGAAAACCATGATTAATATCTACCTGAATGAGTTTGGAGTATTTCAATCTGAGTTCGGTTTTCCCACCACTTCACATGAGACCAACTACCTGCGCGCCAACCTTGAACTTGCGCGTAAGGGAGTACTTAAGCCCATACGCCTGAGCGGATGGATCAGGGCAACCACAGAAGATGTAGAAAGAACATTTGAAATGGTGCCCGAGATCCAATACCTGAACATATCCATCTCCACGTCCGACCAGATGATCCAGGGGAAATTCAAGGGAAGAAAATCACGCGTAGATGTACTGGAGCAAATGGTCGATGCAATAAAGATTGCCCAAAAATTGGGATGTAAATCCATAGGGGTAAATGCCGAGGACGCCTCCAGGACCAGCGTTGCTTTCTTGATAGACTATGCGAAGGAAGCCAAGGAAGCGGGCGCCTCCAGGTTCCGCTACTGCGATACACTGGGATTCGACGACCCGTTCACAATATACGAAACAATCGGTAAAGTAGCTTCTGAAGCGGCCATACCGGTTGAGATACACTGCCATGGCGACCTGGGGATGGCAGTGGCCAACTCCATAGCAGGAGCCAAGGCTACCATAGATGCCGGGCAGGACGCCTATATCAACACTACGGTGAACGGAATTGGAGAACGGGCGGGAAACGCCGACCTCTTGTCATGCGTACTGGCCCTGACAAAATCCAGCGGCTTCGCCGGGAAATATGAACTGGGGCGGAAGGTCGCCCTGAATAAGGCCTACAAACTGGCCAAATACGCCAGCTTTGCCTTCGGCGTGCCGATACCCATTAATCAACCGGGCGTTGGAGATAATGCCTTTGCGCATGCGTCCGGCATCCATGCCGACGGGGTGTTGAAAGACCCTGAGAACTATGAGCTTTATAACTACGAGGAACTTGGCCGCGGGGAACCTGAGCTGGTTGAAACAGGCCGTATGATCTGCTCCGGCGAGTACAGCGGCATATCCGGTTTCAGCCATTTAATGGGTAAAATGGAGGTCTCGTTTGCCAATGCCAGCGAGGCACGGAAGATACTCGAACTGGTCAGGTATGCAAATGTGGAAGCCCAGACACCGCTGACAGAAGAAGAGCTTCAATTTATAGCTAAATATCCTGAGATAGCCAAGAAATTACTGACGCTCACCCCACTTGAATAACTTATTAATGACCGCACCTCAATCCAGGGTGATAAACTCACCCGGCAGCTATCCTGCCTATGGAAATGTCAACACACATGTTTGACCTGCGGTCATCACAGGTCAATTCCACACAATTAAAATTTGGCGGCCCACAGGAGTTATTAGATGACGAAGAATCAAATAAATATCCTGCTGTGGGTAATCCTGGCAGTTTTCGTCGTTTATAGAATAGCCCTGTGCTTTTTCCCACAAGCGCTGCCGGGTGCGGCTTTCGTACTTTCCGGCCTTCCATTCGTGTTTGCCTTGATCCACGGCGTATGCAACTACCGCTTCAGGGACATACTGGTGTTCCTGGCGATTACGCTTATAGTAAGCAACGTACTGGAAAATTGCAGCATCCTCACCGGTTTTCCATTCGGACACTACTACTATACCGATTATCTGGGGGCAAAATTATTCCTGGTGCCGGTATCGATCAGCCTGGCCTACTTTGGAATGGGATATTTATCCTGGATGCTTGCCAGGGTGGTCCTTGGAAATGTTGAACAACGGATGGCCGGCCATTTTATCTACACTGTTCCGCTGCTTGCCGGCTTCCTCATGGTCTCCTGGGACCTGACGTTTGACCCGATCGCTTCGACAATCTTACATTCCTGGATCTGGCAGCAGGGCGGAAGCTATTATGGCGTCCCCTTCAGCAATTTTATCGGCTGGTTTTTTACCGTCTATGTATTCTTCCAATTATTTGCGCTGTACCTGAAAAGCCGCCCCCATGTATACGCAAGGGTAAAGCCGGAGACGTCAAAGGGATACTGGCTACAGGCGGTAATATTTTATGGTATAACCGGTCTGACAGCCGTACTGTCAGCCTTGATTCCACGGTCAGATGACACTGTTATTGACGCAACCGGTGCACTATGGCACACACAGGATATCATCATCACTTGCGGCCTGGTTGCCATCTTTACCATGATCGCTTTTACTTTCATGAGCGTGGTAAAAATCGCCGGGTTACCGGCAGAAGGCAATACGTCCGGAAAGAATAATTAAGCAGATACCCGGTCAGTTACGAAAACTGTGACAACCGTCAGGGCCGGAGGGTTTGAAAAAAGCTTTTTAAGCTTCGATTACTACAATGGGGTTGTCACCCGCCGTATCCGAAAAGAGGGCACATCCATTGCGGCTTGCATTCTTGACCTCGTACATGGCCGCATCCGCTTTCTTTAACAGGGCTTCCCCATCCCTGTCATTTGCAGAGCAGAACGCTACACCGATGCTGATAGTGACGCGCAGCACAATATCATCCAGTTCAATTGGTTCCGCAACTGCATTGAGCGTCCTTCGCGCCACTTCCATAGCTTCCTCAACTTCGTTCAGGTCCGGCAGCAATAACACAAATTCATCTCCGCCAAGGCGGGCAGCCGTATCGCCTTTGCGGATTACGCCCCTCAGTCGGCGGGCAACATTTTGAAGCAGCTTGTCACCGGTCAAATGACCGTATTCATCGTTAATGCTCTTGAAGTGGTCCAGGTCCATCACCAGCACGGCCAGTTTTTTATTCTTTCGCGATGCTTGGGCCATAGCCAGGTTTAACCGGTCGTTGAGCAGGGCACGGTTGGGCAATCCCGTTAAAAAATCATGAGCGGCCATATCCGCCAGCTCCCGCTCCAGCTTCTTATTTTCGGTAATATCGATCAGCAAACCGTTAGTGCCTGCAATCTTGCCTTTTTTTATAATGGCCCTGCTGGAGGTGCGGACGAATCTGATTTTGCCGTCCTTATCCACCATGCGGCACTCCCAGGGGTCCATTTGGCCTGTCAACAAATCAACATACCTTTTCTTTAATTCAGGCAGGTCATCCGGATAAATAAATTGAGTAAAGGGTTGTCCTGTTATTTCATTGACTTTATATGCACCCATCCGTTCGACTGCCGGGCTTATATAAGTTACATTACCGCTCGTATCCAGGGTATATATGACATCGTCAATATTCTCCACCAGTCCCCGGTATCTTTCTTCAGACTCGGCCAGTGCTTCCTGCGCCAATTTGCGCTCCTCTATTTCAGCTTCGAGCTTAGTATTTATTTCGGCCAATTGCGCGGTGCGCTCCTTCACCTGACTTTCAAGGTCCTTACGGAATTTATCGAGCTTCAATTCGGCTAACTTGTGGTCGGTGATATCCCAGAAAATGCCCATTACGCCTATCATTATTCCGCCGTTATCCCTGACAGGAGTTATTACGGTCTGGATATAGTATTCCCGCCCATCCTTTATATAATATTCTTCTGTGCTTTCTGTCTTCCCTGTAGCCATGACCCTTAAGTCCTCAGCACGGTGTCTGTCCGCCCTTTCCCTGGCGTATAAATCATAATCGGTTTTACCGAATATACTATCTGCACTGATTTTAAAATCCGATGCAAAATTATCATTACATGAGACATAAAACAGGTCTTTGTTTTTGTAAAATATCTTTTGCGGCAGGCTTTCAATCAAAGTCCGGTAAATATCATCACCCGCCGATTCCGGGCGGTTTGTCCGGGTTTTACTGGCTATAGCTTTATATTTCTCAGGATCTTCGGGCTTCTTGCCTTCCATGTCTCTCCTCAATTGACCGGACTTTACGAACCGTATGATTGTATTACTATATCTACCGGAAATTCAAGCATAATAGCTTGTATAGGTGGGGGAGGTGTATGGGGAGGAGTCCAATAACAAATCGTGTAAACACCTATACAGTTTTGCCGGCTATTATTGTACTATGACCTGTATCATTTGGCATTTCTGAGCTTACGGTCGGCCCAGAGAATTGCACGCCGGCGCTGCCGGGACCCCACATCTATAGATTTTTGCTGGGTGTCCCGGCAGAGGGTCACAATTAGGATCCACATTTCATTTTCCGACAACTTGCGCATTGAGATTCTTTTAGTCGAATTACGGTCCACTAGAAATTATCTCCCTTCGCTGGCAAGCGGCCGGCGTGGAAAAACTATTGCTTCAATTCACTTTGTGCTTGTTCGAAAGCGGCCTGGACTTTATCGGCTGTCAGGTTCAATGTGGTGGCAATGCTAGTATAAACGCTCTTCATCATGTCTGAAGAACCGGACGGGGCCTGACCCTGGCCTGACTGGCCCTGCGAAGGCTGTTGACCAGACTGCTGTCCACCCTGAGGCGGCTGGCCGGACGGACGAGTCCTGTTATCGGACCCGGAAGGACGATTACCGCCAGCGCTTTTTGTGGCGGCGTCAAAAGCAGTGGTAAGGTCAGTCGCAGACACACCCAGTATGACCGCGGCCTTGGTTATTACCTGCTGCATATTTTGCTGGCCCTGGCCCTGACCTGACGGCCTCTGACCGGACGGCTGCTGACCTGATGTGGTTGTCTGCTGCTGTGCGGGCTGAGTGGTCTGCTGTTGCGACTGCACCGCAGGCGCTGTAGTCTGGCTGGTGCTGGTGGAACTGCAACCAGCCAATAATACAGCCGACAGGATGGCTACCAGCGCTATACACATAAACACTACTCGAAATTTTTTAGACAAAAATTACCTCCAAATTTTTCACTATATATAATTATACGTGCAAAATATTAGCTTTTTATTAACTAAAATGTTAATAATTATTTAATGATCTCCTGTTAAGCTGATAGCTAGTTGGCTCCTCCTCTTTTCTGATAGAAGGTGCTTCCACATGCGGTGGAAGCACCTTCCAATAATTTATATGACAACCAATCGCCGGGGCCGGGGGAACATGCAACAGCTTTGATACCGATGCTTAATATTTACTTAACAATACAGTGCTAATTTTTAACATTGAAGAGATTAGCGAAATTAGCTACGTTCAGATAATATTATTTGTATAAAGGGCGTGATTATGACTAATAAAACAATCCTGGTTGTGGATGACGACGCCAAAACCGTTGAACTGGTCAAACTTTACCTCGAACGTGATGGACACAAGGTACTGACAGCTTATGATGGAGAAGAAGCACTGCGCGTGTTCAGGGAGAACCATCCCAGCCTGGTAGTGCTGGACGTCATGTTGCCTGGAATAAATGGTGTCGAGATATGCCGCAGGCTGCGCGCAGAATCCGATGTGCCCATTGTCATGCTGACAGCACGCACCCGTGATGAGGACAAGCTAACAGGTCTGGACGGGGGCGCCGATGATTATGTAACCAAGCCCTTCAGCCCGGGAGAGCTGGCCGCCAGGGTACGGGCCATTTTCAGGCGGCTCCCGACCGAGCGAGGTCCGGCTGAAATCAAGTACGGTGATTTCTTTATGAACCTGCCGAAGCGGGAAGTATGCGTGAAGGACAAGCAATTGGCATTGACCGCGGTTGAATTCAAGATACTGGCCGCTTTTCTGAGGGAGCCGGGGAGAGTATTCGACCGGGTGGACCTGATCGAAAAAGCCTTCGGCTATGATTTCGAGAGCTTCGACCGGGCCATAGATGTGCATATTTTCAACCTGCGCCGCAAAATAGAGCCCGACCCAAAGCACCCCACCTATATAAAGACAATCTACGGAGCAGGCTACAAGCTTATCGAGGTCTAATATGCGGCACACCCTCCAATTCCGGCTTCTGGTAGCGTTCACGCTGGTCATCCTGCTGACCGTCGGGGTGGTTTTCTTTATGATCTGGCAGACCACCACCGGGCAAATCCAGAAGTTCAGCGACCGTGTGGAGCACATGGTCATGGGACGCATACAGTTCGTAGTCATGGACTACTACATTATCCACCAAAACTGGGACGGTATAGACTCGCTCATCAAAGAGGTAGGTGAGCAGTTCAACTATCGTATAGTGCTAACTGACAATACCGGGACCATAATTACAGATTCGGCGAAAGATTCAAGCTCTAACTCATCTATAGCACAGGCTGAACTGGACAAATTTTACAGCAGACCTGTATCTTTACCACCCCAAGGCCCTGCCAACCCCAATTCCAGTGCAGCAGTTCCACCGGACTCCACGAGCGCACAGGACGGGCCATCTTTGTTAGTCATGCCTGGACTGACATCGCACCAACCGCCAAACGGACCATCTCCGTCCCAGGACTCCAATGCTAACGTGATAGGGCGAGTATATCTTATGCCCTTATCGCAGAACGAAATCGGCCTGACTGCGCTGCAACTTCTTTACAATGAAATAGGCCGCTATTTCATCATCGGCGGCCTCCTGGCCGTAATCGTAGCGCTGGGCGTCACATTTTTTATATCACGGAATATCCTTTTTCCCGTCAGGGCGCTGACTGCAGCCGCCCATAAGTGGGGCAAAGGCGACCTGTCACAGAGGGTAAACATAAAGGACAAGAGCGAAATCGGTGAGATGGCCACGACCTTCAACTCCATGGCCGCCAACATGGAGCGCGATATACAGTTGCGCCGCGACATGATAGCCGATATTGCCCACGAACTGAGAAGCCCGCTGACCAATATCAGGGGCTATTTGGAAGCAATACGCGACAGCGTCATGAAGCCGGATGAGAAAACCATAGGCTCAGTATATGACGAGACCATGCTGCTCTCCCGGTTGATCGACGACCTCCAGGAGCTCAGCCTGGCCGAAGCGGGCGAGCTCAAGCTATATCGTGAGACTGAAGTGGTGCCCGACCTGATCGACCAGGCGGTATCCGCAGTACAGGCCAAAGCCCTGAGCAAGGAGATATCGCTGGACAGCAACGTCCCGGCCGGCCTGCCTGAAGTTTACGTGGATTTCCTGCGCATAAAGCAGGTGCTGCTCAACCTGCTGGAAAACGCCATTGCGCATACTCCCAGGGGCGGCGCCATAACGGTGGCCGCCATAGAGAATGGGGACATGATCGAGATCAGTGTTACCGATACCGGCGAGGGCATACCCGCCGATGAACTGCAGAACATTTTCGAGCGGTTCCACCGCATTGATAAATCAAGGACCAGGTCAACGGGCGGCACCGGTTTGGGACTGACAATTGCCAGGTCTTTCGTAGAAGCGCACGGAGGAAAAATAACCGTGCAAAGCGAATTAGGCAAAGGCAGCCGCTTCTCTTTCACTATCCCAATTTCCAGGTAGGCTATATGATAAATCCTTCTATCTCAACTTTGTTAAACAACCGCAATCTAAATCGTATGGCGTCTTAATAAAAATTTTACAATGTCTTCATAAACATTATTTAAAGTAGGTGCTATAATTAACCCGTTTATGCTTAATTACATTATCGTCTGCCATTTAAGCAGGCATCCAAAATAAAATCCTAATAATTTCTTGATAATCTTATTTAAATTGACTATGAGCATCATGAATACTGCATATAAGGTACTTGAGATAAAACATGCGTAATAAATTAAGTAGATTGTCTTTCATACTGGTTTCCATCATAGTAGCCACTACGGTGGCCGGCTGTACGGCGGCAACCAAAACTCCCGTAGTAAGCGCCCGGCCGGTCACAGTGCAGCAGGGCAACCTGGATGTGACCGTCAGCGTGGACGGCAACCTGAACATGCCGCAGGCCTTCGACCTGCATTTCGGTGCGCCGGGCAACGTCCTGAATATAAATGTTAAGGAGGGAGACATCGTCAAGGCCGGCACTATTCTGGCGACACTCGATGACACGATGCAGGCCCTGGCCATCAAAACGGCCAATAACAAGGTGCAGACCGACCTGAGCAACCTGTATGAAACCGTGCCGCGGCTACCGCAGTTCAGGGCAAGTTATTACTTGCCATACGATCCAACCAGTCCGGCTTTCGAAGCTGACGTAGTAATACCATTTCCAGATCCGACCAATCCAAGCAACACTCTTTATATGGCATCACCTAAAGGCATCCATAATGAGCCGGTTTATACCGACTATTACCCGACAGGGACCATCCTTGATGGGTACTACTGGTACCAGCAGGAAATGGGTACGGCACAACAGCTTTTCCAGTCAGAGAACTATACTGAGGCTTCCTCGGAGCTAAGCATAGCCTCGGCGGACCTGGAGTCCGTCATCATGATGATAAATGACGCCATCAATAACCCTCAATCGGGGCTGGGCAATACGGCCCCGGTGGTAAACGACCAGAACATAACCTATATGGATATCATGGGCCAGGATTCAGGCGCAGGCTTTTATATACAGGCCCTGCGCAAAGATGTAGACCAGATCAAGCAGTCACAGGCGGACATCAGCACAACCCTCGACTTAATCTCGCAAAAAAAGTTCGACGAAGCGGCCGCCCAGTACCAGGTGGCACTGGCCGGCATGGCGCCTATAGGCACGATAGTCTACACCAACTACAATATCCTCAAAATCCCCGATGATACAACCGTCTACGGCAAGGACCTCAGCGTGAGCTTTTTCAACGCCGCCGAGGACAAGATGAACGCGGCGGCAACCGGCATGGAGAAGGGCGGGCTGAACTCAGCGGACCTGGAGACCAACCTGCGCATCGCAGAGCATTACATGATGTTAAGCAACGCCATATTGGGCGTCAACGATTACGTCTTACAGCACGGCCTGTCAATGAAGAACCAGGCGCAGTACAATGTTAATCTGGCCAACGACCTGGTGGCGCTCAAAGACTGCAACAAGAATTTTCTCAATACGGTCATACTGGCGCCCTTCGACGGGATCGTAGTAGCCGTTAACCTTAAGACAAACGATGTGCTTTCTGCGATAGACTATGCCTCCAAAGGCGACATCCAGATGGTGGATACTTCGCAGATCGAGTTTAAAGGCCTGGTCGATGAGATCGATATCACCAAAATAAAGGCGGGCCAGAACGCATCGATCACGGTAGACGCGGTGCCCAATAAGACGTTCACAGGCAAGGTCTCGTTCATTTCGCCCTACGGCACGGCCGATTCCAACGGGGTTGTACACTTTAACGTGACTATCCTGCTGGACCCGACTGATGTTGCGCTCAAAGGTATGCTTACAGCCACGGCGGATATCGCAGTAAGCACTGCGGAAAACGCCTTGATTTTGCCGCTGACGGCCATTACCACAGCTAAGGACGGCACCTCATCTGTGACAATTATCACCAGCGACAACAAAACAGAGAAAAGGCCGGTCACGCTGGGCATGCAGAACGCCCAAAGCGCGGTGATATTAACAGGTGTTAACGCCGGCGATAGGGTCATCATCCAGGAATCGGCGGCAGGCGCGCCTACAACAACTAGGCCACAGGGAGCGCCGGGCGGCGGAGGCGGCGGCGGAGCCCAACCAGGAAGATAATAAAATGAATAATAGATATATAACAATTGCGTTAACTACAATCAGTATCGCCGTTATGTTGCTGGCGGGGTGCAGCAGCAGCGGCAGCGACAATAAGACCGCCGCGGCAGCAGGCCAGCCGGCGGTAGTCAAACGCGGCGATATCAGCGTGACCGTATCCACAGACGGCAACCTTAGCATGCCGAACGTGTATGACCTCAAATTTGGAACGCAGGGGCAGACAACCCAGATTTATGTAACCGAGGGTGACTATGTCCACGAGGGATCACTGTTGGCCCTGCAGGATGAGTCCACTCAAATTGACCAGATCAAGTCGGCGCTGTTCAGCATACAGACGGCGCAGAATAACATCTCACTCGGGTGCAGTCCGGACCACCTGCCGTTTAACTACCCGGACCTGAGCATTGAGCGCATGGCCAACGAGGCGGAGAATGATATCGCCTCCTCGCAAAGCTATTTCAACCAGGGCGATTATAAGGACGCCGGCTACTGGCTGGTTATGACATACTATGATATCGAAGTTTGCGCGGACCTGATCAACACCAGGCCGAATGCGGC
Organism: Dehalococcoidia bacterium; assembly: GCA_050014895.1. Taxonomy (GTDB): domain Bacteria; phylum Chloroflexota; class Dehalococcoidia; order GIF9; family UBA5629; genus JAFGLP01. Next base: position 824 of record JBEKCL010000045.1, on the reverse strand, counting down.
AGTGCTGGCCGGGGCCAAGACCAATTCGCTGTGGTCGCCCGACCTTTACGCAGGCAGCTCCCAGCCCATGCAGCCGGACTACGCTTCAGTGATCAGCTACCTCCAGGGCTACCAGCAGACGCTTTTGAACATCAGCCAGGATATGAAAGCCGGCGACTATAAAAAGATCGGAGCGGAGCTGGATGCCGCGGCGCAGCAGGCCTCAGTTGCAAGCGAGCAGGCCAAGAGCACGATCAACATCAAGAGCAGGATGATCTTCGAATTCGCCGACACCTACAGCAGCGCGGACTTCCTGCAATCATCACTGCGCTCCGTGCAGGACCTGAAGAGCTATATAAACAGCGATGGCGCCGACCCGGTGGAAGCCGCCAAACGCATGTACATCGGCAAGCTGAACCTGCAGGTGGCCCGTGATGTGCTGGAAACCCAGACCCTTATATTTGAAACGGGCTCCGGCATCAACTGGCAGAGCCTGCAGCAATATAACCTGAGCCTGCAGAGCGCAGAGGTCGGCCTCTACAGCGCCAAGCAGGCCATCATGCAGAACGCCATTATAGCCCCGGTCGACGGCGCCATCGTTGAAGTGGATGCCAAAGTATCAACTGTGACTTCTCTGGCAACTTTGGAATCAACATACTTTCTGGTATTTAGTTTTTCCATCAAAAATCTACCGGCCTGGTTTAAGAACTCTTTACCTTCTTTATTAAAAATAAAACCCCGACTAATGACTTCCGGAATATCAACTATCTTGCCTTCGCTTTTGTCCAGTTGAATCATCACAATAGCAATTCCCTCTTTGGCTAAAACCTGCCGGTCCCGAAGGA
>JBEKCL010000044.1:0-18909 GCA_050014895.1 Dehalococcoidia bacterium | reverse complement strand
TTGGCATTTCCATATCGGCCAGGGAGCAGTCACAACCGTGCTGGGATGCACCAACCTGGCGTGAGTTGCGCCATACTCCAATCCCTTCTGAATATACCGATTCAGGTCTTCTGATTCCATTTACAGCCCCAGCGATTTTGCAATCATGTTCTTTTGAATTTGCCTGGTTCCGCCACCTATCAACAGAATATATGAATCACGCAGAGACCTCTGGGCATCATACTCGTACATCAGGCTATAGCCGCCGAATATCTGCATGGCCCGGTGCGCCATGCTGTTCCAGCATTCGGTTGCCACCAGCTTGGAAATGCATGACTCACGGTAACACGGCTTATTATTCTCTTTAAGCCAGGCAAGCTGATAGACTGCTAGCCGCGCCAGATGAAGATCGACCTGCATTTCAGCAAGCATATGTCCGATGGCCTGGAATTTGCCGATCTCCTGGCCAAACGCCTTTCTTTCCTTAGCATATGCCAGTGCGCCGTCGAACGTTACCTGGGCATTTCCCAGCGCCGCAACAGCAACAAGCAGATGCTCTACCTCGAGCGTCTTCAACAGCAGGTCCCAGCCATGGTTGACCGTTTCCGGACCACCGAGCACCATGCTCTTTGGGACCACTACGTTGTCATATACAACCTCGCAAGTTGAATCGGTAAAGCCTCCCGCTTTGTTCAGTTTGTTGGTGCTGTATCCCTTTGACTTGGTGTCAACGAGAAATAGAGTCAACCCTTTATGCTTGGCAACTTTGGGGTCCGTCCTGGCCAGTGTTATAGTGTAATCGGCGACATCGGCAAGCGTAATGAACATCTTACTGCCGTTCAAAACATAATGATCACCCTTGTCAACTGCACTTGTCTTTGCAGCCGCAGCATCCGACCCTGAATCCGGCTCCGTCATACCGTAGGCAAAAAGCAGTTCTCCCTTGGCCAGGCGCGGCAATAATTGTTTCTTCTGTTCCTCGCTGCCACAGTCCATAATCATGCCTGCACCGTACATCAATACCGCATTTACATAGGATCCCAAGCCCCAGCAACCGGCCCTGGAAATCTCTTCATTTACAATAGCGTAATCAATGATACCGCCGCCCATCCCTCCATACTCAACCGGTATATGAACACCAAGGACGCCCAGAGTTTTTAGTTTCTCGAACACCTTCATAGGGAATTTCTTTTCCAGGTCCCATTTCCTTACCTCACTGATTGGAAGTTCCTTCTGAACAAATTCCCTGACGGTGGCCCTCAACATTTCCTGCTGCTCTGTGAACTCAAAATTCATTATCCCTCTCCTTTGCTAATTCAGCATGGTAAAAAATACCGAACCGCGGAATACCGTACTGTAAAACTGATGAGTACACCGTTTCAGCCTAATTTATATCATACGTTCCGCTGAATTGTCAAAGTGCGACATCCTGTTCAATGACGCTCACAAGGCCATAAACAAGACCCATATTGGAGCGTTCGAAACCTGCGAGCACATTTACCACGGCCCACCCGTCTCCCTCCTTGCCTACTATCTGGTTTGCGGGAATGTGAACGTCATCCAGATAGACCTCATTATAGATATGGGTGCCATCCATGAACGGGATGCCCTTCACCGTAATGCCGGGCGATTTCATATCACAGAGCAAAAAAGCGAGGTTCTTGTGTTTTGGCGCCTGTGGATCTGTCTTATAGACCCCAAAGGCCCAATCCGCCCTGTGTGCAGACGTATTCCAGGTCTTCTGGCCATTGACTATGTACTCGTCGCCTTTCTTAACAGCTGTTGTGGTCAGCGCTGCAAGGTCCGACCCCGCGTTCGGTTCGCTTCATAGTTCGCACCGCGTGGTGTCGCCGGAGGCTATGCCGGGCAGGAATTTTCTCTTTATCTCTTCGTTGGCCGCAGCCAAAAGGGTGGGAGCAAGCATGGCATTGCCGAAAACGTCGACACCGGGCAGGTCATAATAGCCTACCGCTTCGCCGAATAAGACTTTGTCCATCATGTCGCCCTGGCCCCGTATTCTTTAGGCCAGCCGAAGGTCAACCAGCCCCGCTTACCGAACTCCCGCGCACAATGGCGGTGATAGTCCCAGCATTCGTCTATGTCACCGCTTGACGCGATGCCAAGGTAAGAAGCCGGCTTCTTGCCGGCAAGTTCAGCACAGAACTTATAAAATTCCTTTTTGCGCGTCTCTTGTTTCGCCGTCAGTCTGAAATCCATGACTCACTCCTTCTCGCTAATGTAGGCCTTACCGCCATTGTTGATTCAGCTTTTTCAGCGCACTCAAATGAACTATAGGTCGATTTCTATTAATGTTCCCGCTTTATGATAGTTGTAATACCCTGTCCGCCTCCGCAACACTGAGTGGCAACACCGTATTCGCCGCCCTCCAGCTTCAATATCCTTGCCAGTGTACCCACAAGCCTGAGACCTGAAGCTCCGAGAGGGTGGCCGATTGCGACGCCGCCGCCCTTGATGTTCACTTTCTCTTCCGGTATACCCAGCTCTTTCATAGCGTGAATGGTAACAACCGAAAAGGCTTCATTTATCTCCCAGAAATCGATGTCTTTGGCTTCAAGGCCTGCCCATGCAAGCGCCTTGCGGGATGCAGGAATCGGCCCAATACCCATTATCGTGGGGTCAACGCCAACCACCCCAAAGGATACGAAGCTGGCCATCGGCTTTAGCCCGAGGGCTTTTGCCTTGTCCCTGGACATAATAAGCATGGATGTTGCGCCCGCATTCAACGGGGACGAGTTCCCTGCTGTTATTGTGCCGTCCGCCTTGTATGCACCCCTCAGCTTCAACAATGCCTCCAGCGTCGTATCGGGCCGTACGCAAGCATCGTAGTCATACATCTGCTTGCTTCCGTCCTGAAGCGTTATCTCCAGAGGCATTATTTCGCCATTGAAGAAACCTTCCTTTTGCGCTTTAGCCGCTAGTTGATGGGACCGTACTGACCATTTATCCATCTCTTCTCGAGTATATCCATGCATTTCCTGGAGTTTCTGTGCAGTGAGTCCCATATTAAGGGAGAAATCTATATCATATTTCTTATAGCGCGGGTCTGTCCTGAGTTTATCATTTAATATGATGGCCGTCATGGCAGGGCCCAGCGGAAGATGAGTCATATGTTCTATTCCGCCGCAAATGATCACTTCGGCAAATCCTGAAGCAATGGACATGACCGCCGTTCGCAAGGCATCCATAGCTGAACCACACCCCTGATCGACCTGCTGTCCGGCAACCTCAACCGGCAACTCGGCAAAAAATGTAGGGTTCTTGCCCCCGTTAGTCCAATTTTCAAGAACAGGCCGGTTACATCCAACCACTGACTCGTCAATTATCCGCGGGTCAATTTTGTTCCTTTTAATTATCTCCTTCCAAAGTAGGCCGAGTACCTCATCCATGTGATACCCGTTCAGCAGATCCTGCTCGGGATTAGTGGGGCGGGACCTCGAATACGGGGAGCGAAGATAGTCTACAATCACGACTTCTCTGGCAAACTTCATAGTTCTACTCCTTAGTACTATTATTCGGTAAGACGGTTTATTATTCTATCAGCTATATTGCACTTCTGCAATAGCAATGCATAGTTTGACAAGAATGTAGGTTACTAATTATGATATATGCGATATTATTTTGTTTAAGTGCAAAATAGTATATCTTTGTGGTAGTACTTCGCGGTATTTTAATGTTAAGGAATAACTAGCTGTGGATGCTGAAAAATCATACTGGTCTAAAATCAAGGCTAGAAGCGAAGCCAAAGAGCAAATACTTGAGGCCGCCTCAGACCTGATACGTGAAGGCGGGTCCTACTACGTGACCCTTGACCAGATCGCCGACCGTCTCCACATCAGCAAGGTTAGTATTTACCACCATTGGACAAGCAAGCAGGGGATACTATTCGACCTGCTCAGTATTGGTTACAAGGCTTTCGTGGAAAACCTTACCAAAATAGCAAGGAGCAATGATCCGCCTGACGTCAAGTTGCGCAAGGCCATTGAGAACCATGTGGAGCAGGCGGTCAACTCCCCCATTAACCCTATGCTGAAGGACAAGGAATGGCGCCTGGTCAACAAGTATAGAAAAGAGATTATCGAACTGAGGGATGCCTATAGCCAAATGTTCTACGAAATAATCGAAGATGGAATTAAGGAGGGTATCTTTAGAAAGGTGGATCCGCGTCTGGTACACTTCACCATTATGGGTGCCACAAACTACACGTGGCTATGGTATTCACGCAAAGGCCGATTGCCCTACAAACAGATAGCAGCAAACATTACGGATTACCTCTTGAACGGGATCCTTGCCGGATCGCCCGGAAAGAGAAAGTAGGCTTTTAAACAAAGCACCAATTTCTTTTCAATATCCCGACATTGACATACGTTTTGCTTGATGATATATTGGAACTGTTCAGTTTTACTATGTAGAAATCCCAGACAGTTTTCAGAGTTAATTTAGACACTCAGAATTTTCGTTGCGGGGGTATCAACAATGGGATTGAGAACCGCAGAGCAATACAAAGAAAGCCTCAAGGACGGACGTGACGTCTACATGTATGGCGAAAAGGTGCCTGATGTTACGACTCACCGTGCATTGAAGACATGCGTAAATCTCATGGCCATTGACTTTGAGCTCGCTGAAATGCCCCGGTTCCGCGATCTTGCTGTCGTTTTCGACCCTGAGCTAAAGTAGGAGGTCAGCAGGTACTACTATATTCCGCAAAACGGCGAAGACCTGATGAAAGTGACAAACCTGATTATTGAAGGCACCCGTTACGCCGACTGCAACATACCGTTTGCCAAAGATATTGCCGCTGACGCGATAAATGCAATTCAGATTTTTGCCAGCACGACAGGCAATAAGGAATACATTGAACGGGTACGAAACTACCGTCATTATCTTATGAAGAATGACCTGGCTGCTGTCTCGGCAGTTACTGATGCTAAAGGCGACAGAATGCTTCGCCCCTCTGATCCGAAACAAGTCCACCCTGACTTCTACGTGCGGGTCGTCGAAAAAAACAGCAAGGGCATTATAGTGCGTGGCGCTAAAATGCATATCACTGGCTCGGCCTATGCTAACGAGCTTTTCGTCATCCCCGGAAGAGCGATGACCGAGGCGGATAAAGACTATGCAGTAGCTTTTGCTATTCCAATCAACACAAAAGGGCTGAAACAGATATGCCGTCCGATAAAAGCAGAAATCGGACCAATGGAATTCCCGATCGGCAGACCTTACAAGATACATACAGACCAGTTGATCATTTTTGACGATGTATTTATTCCGTGGGAACGGGTATTCATGTGTGGTGAATGGAAACAGGCGTATCTGATTGCCCACAATTTCGGTATTCTTCACAGGCGCACTGGATGCGCATACCGCATACCAATCTCCGAGATTTTTGTTGGCATGGCCTATGCTATTGCAAAGTACAACGGGGTTATCGATGTGCCCCATATTAAGGAAAAGTTGACGGAAGCGGCCATGTACCTGCAGACACTGAAAGCGCTCACCCGCTCTGCCTGCATTGATTTTGTGATCCACGGGGGCATGCCGGTGCCCAACCCGGTGACGACCAATATTGGCAAATACCATTTCGCCAACAAGTATCACGACCTGGTCAAAGTCATCCAGGATATCTCTGGTGGTGCTCTTATCACGAAGCCCACGTACCAGGACTGGATGAATCCAGAGACCCGTGGCTACATGGAAAAATACCTGAGCGGCAAGGCAGGCATACCCGCGGAAACGCGCCTGCGCATGTATGACCTCATCCGCAGATGGTTGGCCTCCGAATTTGAGGTAATGGTGTTACATGGAGAAGGCTCGCTTATGGCACAGAGAATGATGATATACGCAGAAGCTAAGGAAGAACTGGAACAGTGCCAGAAGCTTGCCGAAGTATGTGCCGGCATCGACTGATAATCGTGCAGTAAAGCCGGTTCTGTGCGTTGACAATTACTTTTTGTATGTGGTATAAAAGCATGTACCTTATAGTACAACACCAGCGTTTAACCTTACGGTGTTAGTGGATCTTCTGAGCGACGCGATGCGGCAAACTGAGAGAACCCGTTTTATGTCAGTTACATATATGGATCTTAGATGGACTGTAAATAAGCAATGAAAATTAAATTGAGGAGGTATTGTTCGTGTCAGCAAAGAGTTACGATGCAATTGTGGTAGGTGCCGGTGTAGGTGGCCTGGGCACCGCAGCAATTCTTGCCGCCAAGGAGGGCAAGAAAGTCCTGGTCCTTGAAAAGGAGTCATTTATAGGGGGACGTGTTGTCAGCTTTTACGGCAAGAACAACCAGATTTGGATTAACGACAAGCCTTACGAATATAAGGAATTTGAGAAAGCGGTCGGAAGCACGGGTACGTGGATTACACACGATGAACCGGGGTTTCAAAAAGTTGTTAAAAGCGGCATGTTCAACAACTCCCTTTGTGATGGAGGGCACGGTCTTTTCTGGGGTGACAAAAGCAGGATTAGTTTTCTCTGCAGATTCCTTGGCTACCCGATCTGGATGAAAACTAACAAAGGATATTCCATTGTTGATAACAAGGACCATTCAGTCTGGCACCAGGTCGAGCACGGCAAGCCGTATCAGTGGATGGCCGACGGAGGCAAAGGTTCAAGAAGGCTTCTGCGCGAACTGGCCACATACACTTTTGAGCAGATTGAAAATTCCAAGGAATCTTTAGGTGACTGGCTCAAATCCAGGGGTTGCGAGGAGCAGAGCGACGATTGGGTATATATCAGGAACCTGGCCGGGTCCCAAACGGCCATGGCGGACCCATTTGATATGCATCTGCGCGATTTCGCCAAATACCAGGCAATTGCCAAAGATATTGCTATGGACCTGATAACCGGTTCAGTCGCAACAATTGACGCAGGCATAGGCATCATAGATATGGCGGTGCAGATGAGCAAAGCTATCACAGCGAACGGCGGCGAGGTTTGGACAGACGCTGGGGTAGAAGAGGTAGTCATCGAAAACAAGAAAGTCAAGGCCGTCAAAGTGAAGACCAAGAAAGGAACCGAGACAATTGATGCTCCTATAGTAATTTGCAATATAGCCCCTCAGGCTGCCTTTAAAGTGATCCCCGAGAAGAATTTCACGGATGACTTTGTCCAGGAAGTGAAAGAGAAATATTATGTACCGGGCCTTCTTACCGGATTCTATCAATCCGAGAAGTTGGACTGGTTCCGTATAAAGGGTATCGATCCCAGGAGTTTCACTTTCCTCAACGGGGTATGCCCAGAGAAGAAAGGCCTGGAGAAGCTTGACTTCGTCATGTCCAGCTTCTCGTGGTGGGCCAACGTCTGCCCCGCCGGCCTGAACAGTATCCTCTTCTCCATCCCGCTGATGCGTGAACAGATGCACGACAAAAACAAGGTCAACGCTTGCATTGCCGAGGCCGAGCAGTTTCTTACATTAAACTTCCCCACCTGGAAAAAAGATACCCCCTTCTACTTCTGGACCGCTGGATCTGAAGCCTTTGGCCATTGGCGGCCGATGGGTAAGGACAGGCCAGATAACCAGTGCCCGTGGGTTGAGGGCCTCTACTTTGTGGGTGATCAATACGGTAAGAAAGAGTGGGGAGGTGGTGTTGACGGCGCGGCGCTTTCAGCGGCCCTCTGTGCTGATGCCATCACAGGTAAGGACTATGAGAAGCAGATTTATCCGACCTATCATCGATCTTCGTGGTAACCTGGTTATATAAGAAATGAACTGGGGACCGAGGCTTCGGTTCCCAGCTTAACTCAATCCGGCGCTATCCACTTGTAAAGCAGGGCAATAGCAAAATCAAGTCATGGAGGTCAAGCAATGGGCATAGACTCACAGCGGAAACAGGTAATTGTGATGGAGGGGCTTTTTGACTGGCCGTCAGACGATCCCAGATTGTTGGCGACCAGGTGCAAGTCGTGCGGCGGCTGCTATTTTCCCAAGACATTCACTTGCCAAAATCCGGACTGCAAGGACAGGCAGATCGAGGACATCAAATTGAGCAGACGAGGTAAGCTATGGAGTTGGACAACGCAGTATTATAAGCCGCCCGACCCATTTATTGCCTCTGATCCATATAGGCCCTTTGCCGTCGGCCTGGTTGCTTTCCCGGAAGGGGTCAAGGTAATAGGCATAGTAACGGGAGTTGCCGATCCGGACAAGGATTTGAAGGTGGACATGGATGTCGAAGTGATGGCGGACAAATTGTTTGTTGACGAAAAAGGCAACGATGTAATTGGATGGAAATTCCGACCAGTGTAGCAGTAATCGGTTATAGCTATCTGATACAGGCAATGAAACACGGAGGACAATTATTATGGGTAAAAATGATGTAGCTGTACTTGGCGTAGGCATGTACCCCTACGGAAGATATCCGGACAAGTCGCCGCAGGAATTGGCTGTCCATGTGATACGTGAGGCGCTCAAAGATGCCGGCCTAGAGTGGCGAGACATGCAGGCCATGGCGGCCAGCTATTCTAACAATACTGGGAGTGTCGGCGTCCTGCCCGGGCACTACATTGCACATGAGATCGGCGAGACCGGCATACCAATCGTCAATATTACAAACGCCTGCGCAACTGGCGGCTCTGCCATCAGGGCGATAAAGGCGATGATCAATGCAGGGATGTGCGATATCGGGATAGCCGTTGGCACGGAGATATTCCCCGGAGGCTTCTACAGAGCCATAGGCGGCGCCAACCGCTGGGACGCGGACTATATACGATGGCGGGCTGTAGGCATGGAAAACCCTTCTTACTGGGCATTGGAATGCAGGAGGAGAATGGCGGAGTTCGGCACAACAGAGGAAGACCTGGCACTGGCTCGAGTGGTAGCCAGCAAACATGCCCAGTACAACCCGTATGCGCGCTACAGGAAGGTATTTACACTTGAAGAAGTGCTGGCAACTCCCATGGTATGCTCGCCGCTTCGCGTAGTTGAGTTATGTCCTACAAGCGATGGCGCAGCAGCGATAATATTATGCAGCAAGAAGAAGGCCAGGCAGCTTACAAGCAAAACTGTGACTTTGACCGGTTGCTCCCTGGCCAGTGCTTCCTTCGGCGATCCGACCCTGCGAGTTTGGGCTGTCAGCGCTCCTCTGAATCCTATGGCCCCGCTGATAAGTGATGCTGCCAAGGCATTTGACATGGCTTATGAAGAGGCTGGTATCGGACCCGAAGACCTGGATTTTGCCGAGTTGCCGGACAATAGTTCCTGGCATTATTTTGTCTATCTCGAAGCCGCCAAGCTGTGCAAAATAGGAGAAGCGGAGGCAATGGTACGCCGGGGTGACACTGCCATAGGTGGCAAGATGCCTGTTAGCCCAAGCGGAGGGCCTTCTTCTCTCGGCGAAGCGTTCCCTGCGCAGGGAATAGCCCAGGCATGTGAAATAGTCTGGCAGCTTCGTGGACAGGCTGGAAAACGCCAGGTCGAAGGCGCCAGCGTCGCGATTGGACAGACCTATGGAGCTAACGGCAACAGTTCTGCCATCATCATAAAAAAATAGCCTTTGACGTGTGGTGAAACATGAGCAAGTATGACATCGTGGTCATAGGCGGCGGCCATAATGGATTAACGGCGGCCGCGTACTTGGCCAAGGCAGGCTTAAGCGTATGCCTCGTAGAAAGGCAGAAGATGGTCGGCGGCACCTGCGCAACAAGGGAGCTTAAACTGCCCGGCTTCAGACACGAGGTGGGCGCCTACATGCATGGTGTCATACAGGCAAACCCGATGATAAGGCTGGATGAACTAGGGTTGAAATCCAAATATGGTCTGAAGTACCTTACTCCGGACAAACAATTCGAGTCCGTATTTCCGGACGGCAGAAAGCTATCCTTTTACAGGGACATTGATAAAACCTGCCAGTCGATCGCAGCTTTTTCCCAGCACGACGCCGAAGCATACCGCAAAGCATTCAAAGTCTACAGTGACATGCTCAAAGTTGCTTCTGTAGCTGTCTTCACTCCTGTTCCCAAATGGGGTGCCATGATGGCATTCCTGGATGCCAGTGAACAGGGCCGGGAGTATATAAAAACGGTATTATCAAGCGCTGCTGACCTGGCGGACGAGTGGTTTGAAAGTGCTGAAGTAAAGGTGGCTGTGACCAGGGCTGCCTCGGAAATGATGGTCAGCCCATATGAAAAGGGCACGGGCAATGCTATGTTCTTTATCCCCAGCCTTCACATTGGTGGGTTCGGGCTTCCAGAGGGAGGTTCCGGGTCGTTGAGCAATGCACTTGCAGCTTGCTTTAAAGGCTACGGGGGCACGATAATGGTCTCGAGTCAGGTTAAATCTATCAGTGTCACGTCAGGAGAAGCCAGAAGTATCATACTGGAGAGCGGCGAGGAAATTTCAGCAACCAGGGCGATCGTATCCAATCTCAATGCCAGACAGCTCTTCCTGGATCTGCTTAACCCTCAATTATTACCTGAAGGTTTCCGGGAGAAAGTCAAGCAAATTAAGCTATCGGCTTTCTCCAGTATGCTGCTTAATGTGTCAACTAACAAGGCACCATCGTTCAAGGACGGCCACCCAATGGATTCATGGTTTATAGAATTCAACCCCTTCAGCAGCGATCTTGCACGCACGTTTGACGAATTCACCTACGGCCTGCCCAGCACATGCATGCCGATGATGGGCGTTCCAAGCATGTTCGACTCTAAACGGGCACCCGAGGGCAAACATACCTGCTACATTGGACATTATGAGCCAGGAAACCTGCAGAATGGCGGAGTTGATCACTGGGACAAGATAAAAGAGGAAATAGCAGAAGGGATTTTGGCAGAGGTCAGGAAACACATCGATGGTCTGGACAGCGCCAATATCCTCGAAATGAATATCTTCACTCCGCTTGACATACAACGTTACAATCCATCTATGCCCGAGGGTGACGTTATGCATATGGCCTCATCAATTCGTCAATACTTCGCAAACAGGCCCCTACCCGGTTGGGGGCAGTACAGGACTCCTGTCAAGAAACTCTACATGTGCGGATCAAGCACACATCCGGGAGGCGGAATCACAGGTGGAGGCAGGGCCGCCGCCTTGGCAATAATGGAAGACCTGGCAATCGACTACCGAAAAGTTACGGGTAATTAGCTTCCATATTCACGGCGCAGTAAGAGGAAATTTATGTTACTGAAGGATAAAGTGGCAATTATCACCGGTTCAAGCCGTGGCATAGGGGCTGCCCTGGCACTGGAGTTTGCTCGCGAGGGAGCCAGCGTGGTTGTTTCAGGAGCCACCAACCTGGCAAAGGCTGAGGACGTTGCGCACAAGGTTGAAGGTCTTGGTGCAAAAGCTATAGTTGCAATGGCGGATGTAACTGACAAGAGCCAGGTTGAAGCTATGGTTAGCCAGGCCGTTGCGAAATTTGGCAGGATAGACATCGTGGTTAACAACGCTGGCAACAGTGCGTTTGAGCGGTTCCGAGAAGCCAAAGAGGAGACGTGGGATAAGATTTATGCCGTACATGTAAAGGGTGCCTTCTATTGTACCAAGGCAGTGATAGAGCACATGGTGAAACAGCAGTATGGCAGAATTATCAATGTTTCCTCCCCGTCCGCCTTGCAGGGAGGATACGCTCTTTCAGCTTATGCAACGGCCATGGGCGGAATCATATCTCTCACCAAGGACCTGGCTCGCGAGTTTGCCCGCTACAAAATAACCGTAAATTGCGTGCTTCCGACAGCTCATTCCGAGATGTTCGAGACCTTCAAGATTATTCCGGGCTTCTACGATCGGATTGTATCTGAACACCTGCTTGGAATACCAGAGCCCGAAGAAATCGCTCCATTGTTTTCTTTTCTGGCCTCGGATAAAGCGCGGTTTATTACCGGCCAGGTGATTCACGCCGGCGGCTATTACATCGGATAGTCGGCCATGTATCATTTCGGCAAAGAGGTAAGTTATGGAAAAACATGACGTTGTGGTAATCGGCGCCGGACATAACGGCCTGACCTTGGCCGCCTATTTGGCCAAGTCCGGACTTGATGTGTGTGTCGTGGAACGGCAAGATATCGTCGGAGGTACGGTAGCCACGAGGGAACTGACGCTACCCGGGTTCAAGCACGAAGTGGGCGCTTATATGCACGGCATAATACAGGCCAATCCGCTGATCCGGCTGGATGAACTGGGACTCAAGTCCAAATACGGACTCAAATATATATATCCTGAGAAAATGTTCGAGGCGGTTTTTCCCGATGGCCGCACAATGTGCTTTTACCGGGACCTGGAACGGACCTGCCAATCGATAACCCAATTTTCAAGCAAAGATGCCGATGCTTACCGCGCCTTCTTTAAGGCCTGCAACAGGATGCTGAAAATCGCTTCAGTAGCTATGTTTACCCCGGTTCCCAAATGGGGCACTATGATGGCATTTCTAGATGCTAGCGACGAAGGCAGGGAGTTCACCAGGACGATAATGTCCAGCTCTGCCGAGATCACTGACGAATGGTTCGAAAATGAAGCTGTGAAGATTGCCATCACCCGTTTTGCATCTGAGATGATGATTAGCCCTTATGAGGTTGGGACGGGCAATGCCATGTTCTTCATCTCCAGCCTGCACATGGGAGGCTATGGACTTGTCGAGGGAGGTTCCGGGCAGCTGAGCAACGCGCTGGCCGCCAGTCTAAAAGACCTTGGCGGCACAATAAAGCTGTCACGCCCCGTGAAGTTGGTTAAGGTAACCTCCGGCCAAGCTACAGCGGTTGTGCTGGAGAATGGAGAAGAGATTTCTGCCTCAAAGGCTGTAGTCTCAAACGTAAATGTCAGGCAGCTTTTCCTCGACATGATCGATCCAGCGGCTTTGACCGGTGAATTTACCGCTAAAGTCCGGAGAATTCATCCTTCATCCTTTTCAGCTATGAACATCGCTATAGCAACGAAAACAGCACCGACTTTCAAAAATGGGGACCCGGTTGATGCCATGTTCACTGAAATAAATCCTTGGCTTGATGAGTACAGGCGCATTTTCGAGGACTATAATCATGGGATCGCAAGTTCCAAAATGCCTTTGATTGCCGTACCAACAGTATATGATCCAACACGCGCGCCGGAAGGACAACATACTATCTACCTCTATCATTATGAGCCCTACGACTTGCATGACGGCGGACACGGTAAATGGGACGAGATTAAAGGGAATATTGCCCGTGAAATAATAGACGTGCTATCAGTTCATATAAGCGGGCTCGATAGCAGCAACATTCTCGGCATGCGGGTTTCCAGCCCCCTGGATATCGAGAGATACAACCCTGCAATGCAAAATGGAGATATTATGCATATCTCATCTTCCTTGGCACAGTCCTACGGAAACCGTCCTATCAGTGGTTGGGGCCAATACCGTACTCCTGTTAAAAGACTCTATATGTGCGGCGCAAGTACCCACCCTGGGGGAGGTGTTACTGGAGGAGGCAGGGCAGCCGCCTTGACGATTATGGAAGAGCTGGGTATCGACTATAAGAAGGTGATCGGAAAATGAGCGAACAGCCCAAGATCAAGGCGCTTAAAATATTCACTCAAGACGGCAATGAGGTGCTTAAGGTCTATTCGATCAATCGTGAACGTGACAATCTCATTATGGACTGCAAAGTCCTTGATGCCATGCGAATGGATGTGATGATTACTCCTGATGAGATTTTCAGTAACCTTGGCATGCTGTCTAAAGCCATAATTCCTTATGTATTTTTGATGCCTTGGCTAGGATTAAAGCACCTTTTCAAACCCGGTCAGGCAGCCGTAGCCGATGGAGGACCGCGATGAAAACGCGCATTACCGAGCTGCTTGGCATCAGGTATCCAATAATACAGGCCGGCATGAGCTACGTGTCTTACGTGCCGCTGGCTGCCGCTGTGTCCAACGCCGGGGGACTGGGGATAATGACTGCCAGTGAACAAACGCCGGAAGAGTTGCTGGCTAACATCGGGAAATTGCGGGAACTCACCAAAAACCCGTTTGGCGTCAACCTCGTCCCGTATGTGCCGCGCTACAAGGAAATGGTCCAGATAATCCTGAATGAAAAGGTACCCGTATTCAGTCATGGCCTCGGCAACCCCTTCAAGCTGCTTAACCTGCAAAAACCGGCTGGCATGATATTCATGCCTACCGCGGGGAACGTCAGGCAGGCGCAGAAAATGGAACGGGAAGGGGCCGATGCTATTATTATGCACGGCTTTGAAGGAGGCGGGCACGTCGGCTACGTTGCCAGCACTATCCTGTTGCCGGAAGCTGCGCACTGCCTGTCAGTGCCGATCGCTGCTTCGGGAGGCTTTTGTGACGGGCGTGGGCTGATAGCGGCCATGGCTATGGGCGCCGATGGTATAGCAATGGGAAGCCGGTTTGCCATAACCAGAGAAAGCCCCATCCACGAAAATGTCAAGGCTGCTGCTCTGAAAATGAAGGCCGAAGATACGGTGGTGAGCACCAACTATGACGGACTGCGCCTGCGCAGTGCGCCAAGTAAGAAGATGGCGCACTATCCAGGCTGGTGGGCGAGACCCTGGGAGGTGGTCCCCAGCATGTTTGCCATGAAAGGCGCTTTCAAGACCTCATTCTCTGACCTTATCCGCATACTGAGGGAACTGAAAAAATATAATACTCCCCTCATTCAATTTATGGTTGGCATCGAGAGAGTCCGTTCTACCCTCGGCGACGGCAAAGTTGAGGATGGCATAATACCTGCTGGACAGGTTATGGGGCGGTTCAAGGACGTACCGACTTGCCAGGAACTGATTGACCGTATTATGGCAGAGGCTGAAGATACACTGAGCAAAATGTGCAGGAACGGGACTTCTTGACGTTCCGCAGCAGACGGAAATGATCAAAGAATTCAGCCTGGAACGCAAAATTGCCCTCATTACTGGAGCCGGCCGTGGTCTTGGCAGGGCTATTGCGACGGTCTTTGCCGAAGCGGGGGCCGATGTTGTGGGAGCCAGCAGGACCGCCGCTGAACTTGAAGAGACCGCTGCCGAGGTGAGGCGCTTTGGGAGAAGGTGCCTGTCCGTGCCTACCGACATAACAAACCTGACACAGCTAAGAACGCTCGTAGACAGGGCAGTCGACGAATTCGGGAAAGTGGATATACTGGTCAACAATGCGGGACTGGGATTT
Source organism: Dehalococcoidia bacterium (assembly GCA_050014895.1). Lineage (GTDB taxonomy): Bacteria > Chloroflexota > Dehalococcoidia > GIF9 > UBA5629 > JAFGLP01. The sequence goes on along the minus strand of JBEKCL010000044.1, from coordinate 3,811 downwards.
ACAAAGCCCATGATTTTGACGCCTGGGCTGGACAAGTTGAAGATAGCGCGGCTTGCTCCCGACTATACGGTACCGGCTACAGAACATCAATGGGATTTAGTATGGGACACTAACGTCAAAAGCCTGATGGCACTTGCGAATGAGGTGGTACCGCATATGCTCAAGACTGGCAAAGGTAAAATTGTAAACCTCTCGTCAGTCGGCGCCAAGAAATACATCGGATCTCAGGGTATTTTGACCTTACCCCATGTTATAGTCCACTGCATAGTAAGGTTTTCTCGGTTTTGTGAACGTATTGTAATGGGCTTAAATCGCCCAATGATCTATGCGGCCTGAATTCATTATAATCTATTCTCCATGCTTCCGTGGCTTCCCTTGCGTCTTTCAAAGTAACAAACCAATTTTGATTCAAACATTCATCCCGTAGCTTGCCATTGAAGCTCTCTATGTAAGCATTTTCTACAGGCTTCCCCGGCCTTATGAAATTCAATTTAACCCCTGTCTTATATGCCCATTCATCCAGGGCTTTGCCAGTAAATTCAGGCCCATTGTCCAGGGTAATTACCTCGGGTAGTCCTCTTAGTTCAGAAAGGCGTTCCAGTACGTTGACGACTCTTGCGCCTCCGATCGAGGTATCAACCTCAATAGCCAGGCATTCCCTGGAAAAATCATCGACTATATTTAAAGCCCTGTACCGTCGCCCGGTACAAAGACTGTCGGAAACAAAATCCATTGACCAGCGTTGGTTTATACGCTCAGGCTCCGGCAACTTTACTCTGAGCATAGCTACCTTCTTCTTGCGCTTCTTCAACCTTAACGATAAGCATTCTTCCCTGTAAATCCTTTCCGTCCTCTTATGATTAATGACAAGCCCTTCTCTCTTCAAAATAACATGCAATCTATGACATCCAAAGCGCCGTCTCTGCTCTGCCAGCTCTTTCAATCTCAGTCTGACAGCTTCGTCATCAGCGATTTTCAGCCGGTAACGATATGTAGCCCGCCACAGACCTGTTAAATTGCATGCTCTCCTGATACTCAGCCCGAAGGACTCTGCGGCATATGCGGCCGCTGTGCGCTTGACTTCGGGCTTTAGAAGTTTTTTGAGAGAAGGTCCTTGAGCACTCGGTTATCCAGTGCCTGGTCTGCCACTATCTGCTTTAAACGCCTGTTCTCATCCTCAAGGGCTTTCAAACGTTTCAGCTCACTAACAGTAAGGCCTGCATATTTAGCTTTCCACTTGTAGAAGCTGGCATCACTCATGCCATACTTGCGGCACAGGTCTACTGCCCTGGCTCCGGCCTCCGCTTCCTTCAGGATACTGATGATCTGTTCTTCCGTGTACCTCTTGCGACGGGTCATGTTGAGCCCTCCTTTTTATTAACCGGAAGACCCTAATTATACAATGGACTAATTCACGGGGGAGAGGTCAATTTACCCGGCAGCGAAGGCAGCGGTTGAGGCGATTACAAGGGGCCTTGCCAGTGAACTGGCGCGGTATAATATTAACGTGAATGCGATAGGTCCTGGCATGTTCATGACCGACATGGTGAAACACGTTACATCTGACCCGGCGGTTGGTGGCAATTTCTTGAAAGCAGTGCCACTGCGGCGCTACGGAGAAGCGCGCGAAGTGGGGTTGCTGGCTCTTTACCTTGCGTCACCGGCGTCCGACTATATGACCGGCCAGACCCTTTATCTCGATGGTGGCTATTCTATTTAGCGTTCAAATCCCTCTTGGGTGAGGGACTTCACGCCATTTTCTTCTTTTTTGCTACGAATTCGGCGGCCCACTGATCCCAGGGTCCCCCGTATACTGATGCGGTGGCATACGACAGTTCCAGTTCAAGTCCATCCCTTAGAGAAAGATCCTGAGATTTTGTCATCGCCATCTTGGTCAACTTGATCCCGCTTATCGGATAAGAAATGAACTTCTTTGCGAGAGCTTCGGCCTCTGGCATGAGCTGCGCAAGCGATACCACCTTATTTACAAGGCCAACTCTCCACGCTTCCTGCGCCGATATGGGATCAGCCAGCAAAATAAGCTCGGTTGCCCTGCGTCTTCCCAGCACGCGCGTAGCTATTTGCGTCGACCCTGCCATCGGACAAAAGCCCGCCAGCATATCACCTTGCGCATAAGTAGCGATATCCGCCGAAATAACAAAATCCATGGCATATAGATATTCGGGTATGCGGCACAGGCCGTTGATTGCCCCAATATATACCTTGCCGGATTTCATCATTGTTACGCACGTTTCCTGGCAAGGTATCCGGTATTCTTTCAGAAGCATGTCCAGCGTTCTACCTTCGGACATTGCCAGCATTCCCCAGTCGCCGCGCAGATATTCCTTTGACTTCGGCTGTCCTTTCCAGCCCTCAATATCATCCCCGGCTGAAAATGCCCGGCCATTACCGGTCATTATTACGGCCCTGAGGTTATCGTCCTTCTCGCACTCGTTGACCAGATCGTTTAGAAGCCCATAGTCCGCCGGTCGGATTGCATTCAGCTTCTCAGGCCGGTTAAAAGTGATATACGCAATTTTGTCGCGTTTCTCCAGAAGTATCGCCTGGCCTTTGCTACCCATTGATTTACCTCCAATTCGCATTTATGAGTGATAAAATTATGTCTTACCACTTTGATAGTACGTCGTCCCAGAACGCATACATACCCTTCTTACCCATGCCGCCCGTATATCCTGCCCTCACCATTAGCTTGACCAGAGGATGCAGTCGTCCCTTTTCATCACCTATTTCCCTGATCCTGTCTGCCTCGCTGGAGGCGCTAAGCCCCCAGGCTCCCGCCATGTCGAAGACCTCCAGTGGGCCCATCGGCAGGTTGTATCCCAGCTTGAGCGCCTTATCGATGTCCTGCGGCGATCCAACACGTTCCCACACCATTTGAACGGCCTCATTTGTCATAGCCGTGTAGGCCCGGTTGGCAAGGAACCCATAGCTTGCATCTTTGCACAAGACAACTTCCTTACCTACTTTTTGCATGAGCTCTAATGTAACCTTTGTGGTTTCTTTTGCCGTGAACGGAGTCTCAATTACTTCTACAAGTTTCATCACTGAGACGGGATTGAAGAAATGCGTCCCGATCACCTTTGACGGCCTTTTTGTAGAGCTGGAGATCAACGTTACAGGCAGCATGGAGGTATTTGAAGTCAAAATAGTATGCTCGGCTGCGTTCGTATCCAATTCCGTGAAAATCTTTTTCTTAATATCCATATTTTCGCTGGCGGCCTCAATTACATAATCCGAGTTCTTGGCGACTTCTACGGAACTTGCGGTTCCTCTGATCCTTGACATGATCCCACCCATATCGGCCTCGGTCATCTTACCTTTGTCTACAAAGAACTTTTTCATCCTGGCCTCTATCCCCTTTATTCCATTCACAACAATATCTTCTTTGACATCAGATACGATTACCTGGTAACCGCCAACTTGCGCGAACAGCTGGGCGAGCTGAGCGCCCATGGCGCCGGCTCCGACGATCCCAATTCGTTTGATATCTGCCGTTCCATTTATTCTATCTCCTTCAACTCATTATTTCATTCCTATACGATGTAAGTCTATGGGTTGCGCTACCCCGAAACCCAATATACCTTGGATTAACTATTTTCCGCCTTCTTCCTCTCGTATCCTCTGATTTCCCTGCGGAGCATCTTGCCGACCTTTGACTTCGGCAATGAATCACGAAACTCGATGTATTCCGGCACTTTATAGGGCGCAAGCCGATCTCTGCACCATGATATTAACTCCTGTGCAGTCACGCCTTTAACGTCCTCCTTCAAGACCGCAAAAGCTTTGACCC
>JBEKCL010000043.1:0-18992 GCA_050014895.1 Dehalococcoidia bacterium | reverse complement strand
GCTCTCTGTCGTGCCCGCCCAGCAGGACCAGAGACAGCTTATAGTACTCATCGCCGGAAATAACACCGTTGACGCGCAACGCATTGATGGCATAGTTGAGTGCCTTGTTGTCAACGTCCCATTGTGCAGCCGTTCGTGCATAGACTTTGATGGCACATACCGCTTGCTCAAAATGAATCGGCGTTTCCAGTTGGCATACAGCGTCTGTAATGAGTTCGTTCCAATACCGGTGCATTATGGCAGCTGGTATTTTACTACCCTTGGGTATTCTCGGCAGTACATCGCCGATGGTGATCCGCAGAATGGTTCCATCATATATAGCCTGAGAGTTGACAAACCTTTCCTGGGGTGTGATCGCACCGTCCTCGATCAGCTCATCCTGGCAGCGAGATAGCCCTCCCCATGCCCTCAGCTGCGCTTCCAGCAATTGATTATACATAGCCAACATAATTTTGTAGTGGTCGTTCTCATGCATTTTCAGTGAGAAATCATATACCCGTGTCTTCACGGACAGCAACCCCCTTGCGTCTGTATTACTCCGTCACTGTAACCGTCCAGGCGTCGGTGTTCCATGCTACCTGGGCGCCTAAATCATTGGCGGTCTGGCGCAGCTGAATATAGGCCGTGCCCTGATCCATGATGACCGGAATTACCAGCCCTGTTGTCGATATGGTGATAACGCCATTGAGATCGAATGGGTAGTATCCGTACGCTGCTTTGCTGACGGCTTTATCAACATCGATCTCCTTCTGTACGCCGTTGGCATTTTCTGTCACTATAGCGACGGTATCAGATCCACACGTTTCGGCAATCTGCTGAGGATTGGTTGTTATAATAACACCGGTCAAATCCGAGAGGTCCTGGACCTTGATGTACGTCCGACCACTGTTGATCTTCACGTCGCCTTGCTGCACCTGATGCCCGTTGATTGTCACCGCCGGAACCGTACCCGCGAATACCTGCCCTGCTGTAGCTGCCAGCATCACCACCGCCACCAACACTGCTGCCAATGCCTTTTTCATGACGTTTGCCTCCTTTAGTTTTTTTGGATATCTTTTAATCCTATTGTATAGCAAGCGTGCGAGCGTGTCAATATTTAAATATTAAATTTTCTGATATTTATTTGTTGTTTTTTTCCGGGGATTGAAGCATGCTCCCCGGCGGGCCTGGTACCGTCAATTATCCGTGCTAACCCTGATTCCCTCACTGACCGCTCCTTGTCCAGTTCCGGTGCTACTTGGCAGTGTGCCTGCCCCATCCACCGTCAGAGCCTGTGAGGCTGTTCCGGTCGGGTTGACGGTAATTGTGTGGTAGACCTTTATTGTGTTGCCATTAGCATCCGTAGATATGGTGTAATATGTTACCGTGCAACTAAGAATGTATTGTGCAGTTACCTGGTACGTTCCAGGGTTCTTATCAATGGCCTTGCCCTGGACGATTGAGTAGATACCCAGACCGTGCTGCATCCCGTCCAGGCTCCAGGTCTCCTCGAACTGTGCTGCCGCCGTCTGCCCGTTCGCTGTCATGGCCGTGCTGGTCGTCTCGCCTGGAGTGGGATCTATGGGGTTCGGTGCCGTCCACAGGGGATTTATCCCCGGATATGTTATTGATGCTGACTGAACACTCCAGGTTTCTCCATCGTAATAGCCTCCGGCAGGTACGTAGCTGGCTCCATCCGGAGCATCATGTGTTAACGTAGCGGCGATCATGTCGCTCCATTCGGCAGTATTCGAAATTCTGGTGACTTTCGGCGCAGGAGCGCCTTGCTGTGTAACCCATGTATGTGACGTGTCCCAAGTCGGTGCATTCACGGCTACCAGGCTTAATTCTCCGTTGCCACCGTTACCGCCGTTTCCACCGCCACCGCTGTTACCGCCATTCTCTCCACCATTCTCCGGGGACTGTACCGGCTGCTTTTGCTGAACCGTTATGCTTGCCGTGCCGTTCACCGGGTCACCGTAGGGCGGCCAATAGTTTGCCGTGATACCGGTTGTGCCCGCTGCAACTCCTGTTGCCAGTCCGGTGTTATTGCCAATGCTAGCTATGCTTGTATCCGCTGCCGTCCAGCCTGATTGAGTCGTTACGTCCTGTCCAGGACCGCTTTCGTCGCTGCTGTTCCAGTAGAATTTTGCAGTATACTGCTGCGTCCCGCCGGCCTGCACCGTAGCCGATGAAGGACTCACCACCAGGCCAGACATGTGCCACGGCGGCAGAAGGACAGTCTTGTACAAGACGTTAGTTGCTTGCGCCAACGGAGTGTTTCCGGAACCGGTGTTGTACATGATTCCGCAGCCCCAGGTAGAGGTGGTGGGCGGGTCCCAGATATGGACGTATAGCGCCCAGTCGATACTTACGTCGGACTGTTGCATGTGGCTTGGATCGGTGATGCAGAGGCCCTTGTAGATCTCGTAGCTCAGGTCATGTGTGACGCCCTCAGCGTCTGTCAATTGGGCGCTGCCATCTATAGCGTTCGGGGCGATCACGCCGTATGCCTGACCGCCAGTGTCAGCAGCGATCAAAGAGCTATTGGCGTAAGTCCAGGGCCGCTTCACCCAGTCTTGCTGATCGAGCCACTGGATGTTGACGTCGAAAGGATGGTCAATGTTGGTTATGGATTCGCCCTGTGTGGACTCTCCAACGTAACGGGGGTATCCTGTGTTGTCCGGTGCTGATGGGTCGCCGTAAGCGATCACCAGATGCTTACGGTAGGTGTCGTTGTTCCAGCCGTGGCCGTTGACGTTTGTGCTCCGGAACCACTGAGGGTTATACCCTTGGGTGTATCCTGACACTTCCGGGTTAGCCAAACTTGCTGCAGAACCAACGTCGCCTGGAGGCGGAGTCTGATCGCTGTCATCGGCCAGGGCGGGAGCAGCCAGAACAAGTACTAATAGGACTATCGCGGCAATTAAAGCTGTGATTTTGTTCGGGGAATTCATGGAACTGCGGCATAGGTACCATTATTTCCTTTAGGAAGCTAGGAATACATGAAATGCCGTTTGCCTCCTTTTGTAAAGTAGTGTGCTTGTTTTTTTACGCGAGCGAACTTACGGTTATGTAACAGTCCGAGTTGTAAGCGCCCTGAACACTGATCGTCTTGCCGTTCACGTGCCACTGCTTATCGGGCACGTTATCCGTAAGACTTGTCTTTGTCTCCACGTAAGCCATAACGCTCTGCACCGTGGCAGTGTCGAACTTCTGAGAGAGAATTTCCTGCACGGTTGCCCACTCTGCCTGTAAATCCTCCGGCGTGCCCTGGTGAGTGTCCATGTGCACGACCATCTGGATATCCACGCCTGCGCCAGTGTTCGGATCGTTGGAGTCGGTGATAGTTACCGGCGTGTTATCCGGCACCGTGTACCCGTTCATCGTATAGGTATTGCTGGTCAGATACCCGTCCGTGATACTCACCGTCTTGCTGGAAGAATCCCAGTTCACCTGATCTCCGAAGGCCTCGGAGATGAACCGGAGCGGCACCATCGTCCTGCCGTTTGCGATCACAGCCGGGGCATCGATCGTCACGGCCTGGCCGTCAACGGTGGGCTGGGCAGAACCGATTGCCATCTCGATTACATGGGCAGCCCTTGTCACCGTGGCCGTGTTCATGGCATCACGTTGCCAGTACACCTGGCAGCCCAGCGCCTGAGATACAAACCGCAGCGGGACGAACACCCTGTTGGAGTCGCTGTCCAGGTACGGCTGCTGATCCGGGAAGCTCACAAGACTCCCGTTTACCGTGACCGTCACACCGCCAACCTGATCGGCTATGGCTGGCGTTGGGGACGCTCCCGGAAGCGTGAGCAGAACTGCTACCACACCTACCGCTAATACCGATACAACTGCTCTCTTCAGGTTCTTCAAGCTAATCACTCCCCTTTCCTTTCCTTATAACTGTCTAACACAATCCTCCGTACGTACTCACTCGGGGTAATGCCTATTCTGGCCGCCTGCTCCTCAACCCAGGCCCATTCGTGGGGTCTGAACCGGATGACTCGGTTCAGTCTTGCCTCGCCCGCCGCTAAATGCCTACGGCCGGCTCCTGGCCGGGCGCCACCTTTTGGCATTACAAACACTCCCTACGCTATTTAATGCAATGCATCTTTCTATATTATCACCTCCTTTGACTGATTTCTGCTAGGCTGTTTTCAATATATCATCATCATAAGAATTATGCAACGCATTTTTCATAAGATATTTTTTATTTTAGACAAAAAAGGAAACCATGTGTCTTTCTCACACGGTTTCCCCGTCAATATGAGTTTACAACAGGCGGCAGCAAAGTCAAAGCTTTTCTTCAGAAGGGATCGGCGGTACGCGCGTACCACGAGCTGGCTGCCAGCGCCCGCGTTGCTTGTGCCTGGGAAAGAAGCCGAGTTAAGTTCTCTCTTAGCAATTTGCCGACCTTTCGCCATTTGGCGAAAAGATTTTCCGCCATGGTTGATGCAGGCCATTCTCTGGATTCTCTCTAACACAAGAAAGCAAGGATGCCCGATGGGAGAGCCATCGATCGGTGATATTTACTGGCTGACCTGCCCCCCAAATTAGGGGTTCCGGTGGGGCCTGCCCCTCAAATTTTATAAGGTCATGAATAAGGCCTGGCGCACAAAAGGAGACCTGGATCATGGTACTCGGATCATGCTCCCGGCCTGTAACCGGGAGGATGATTATTCATGGCCGCAATATCTGGGGATAACGCCGCCGGGGGATGGAAACTCTGAGGCGTCAACCAACTCGATCATAAAACACATGTTTGAAAATTGCCCTTCTAACCAGCCATCTGGCAGAAAAGCCTAAAATGCGCCAGAAGCCCATATTTGCGTTTTAAGCGACTTTGCCCATCGGCAGGTTACAATGTCCTTTCTTAGAGCCATAAATAAAGTCTGGAAAGCCTGCTCAATCTCTTTTCTGATAGGTTCTCAATCGCCCTTTTCGTTTGATCGGCCATTTCCTTCGTTAGCTTCACGTAACGCCTTGTAACAAGGATTAATATAATTGCTGCTATGACTTGGGCAACGGCAGCACCCACTTGAATCCATGCTGCCCATGCTGCGGTGGGTCTGGGAAATCATTGCGGCTTGCTCAATACTCAGCATATAGATCGCATCCTCCCACTTAGATTTTCAGGCCCCTGTCTAATTTTACCTGTGCTTTGACTGCTTCATCTTTAAGATATTTCAAAAATGTTCTGGCTTCATACGCTTTTGGATGGCTAAGTCCAGCCGCGCAATCTGCAATTATTTCACCGCAGCTAGCAGCAGCCAGAGGAGCAATCCTTGTGATATCAGGACTCAGCTTCCAGCCGATTGCAAAATGTCCATTATCTTCTCTAACAAATGCATGCTCGCTAAGAATAGTTGGATGAGTTAGTAACGATAGAATAGAAAACCATCGCACTTCAAGCTCTGTAAATTTGGCATCTTTACCGTATATGCTTGTCGTAATTCCGGCTGTATCTAAATATTCACAGACTCCTTTCGTGCCAATGCTTCTTCTACTAGAAAAGTCTTTAGGTGAATCCCATAAGACACTACTCCACCAATGAGTCAGTCGAGATTCATAATTGTTCTTAAGGGTTTCATATTCTTGTTTAACTTTTTCAAGATCCATAGGTGCAGTAACAGGGAGTCCGGCATCCATTGTTCTTTTTAAATGATCCCATTGTAAAACCTTACCAAAGTCAATGTATAGATCGGAACGCTCCTGGGTATCTTTTTCGCATATTAGCTTAGCAGATAAAAACAACTCAAACACGGTTCGATATTGAACTCCAGCAGCATATCCAGCACCGGTTGACAATGCTTCATGAATGCCCATTGCCAGTTGAGATGCCAATGATCCTATAATGAGTAACGCACGAGGTTCAGTAGGCTGAGGCCCTTCCCAAGAATCAAATAGATAACTTTGATATAAAGCTACTTTATATAGAGGTTCTAATACAGGTTTGAATTGTTCCTGTTGTTGCTTTAAAGATTTGTCAACTTCTGGTAAAACTAACTTTAAATATTCTTCAAAACCGGGTGTACTCACGTCTACCCTCTCCTTTCACTTCTCATTACCACAATACTCCTTTCTTCCGTTTGAATAAACATTTTCTCTTAGGACCTTACTTCTAAAATATTGTGTTTACAATTTCCTAAGACAAGGTTATAAATTGCAGGGCAACGTCCTCGATGATCTTCTCTCTCTCCTGCTCTACGTGTTCCGACCAATCGTTGTCGGCAATTTCAAGCGGCAATTCCAATCACCTCCCAAAATATAGCAAGCCCGAGAAATTAACGATTTATCTCAGGCTCCCATAAAACTAAAAAAGCGCCTGGCTCTAAGCAGGCGCTTACGAAGCGATAAACCTGAAACAAGGTTTTAAAAACTTCCGACTAAACTATAATTACTGGGACGAAGCTGTTTTTAATTCGCAATTATCGCAGTTCATTTCGCAATCACTACAAGCAGGAATCTTCTCTATCTTTAAAACGCTAGCCAACTTAACCATTATATACTCTAGATCCTGAGCAGGAACTTCCCACCTTGTTGGTTTAAATATTAGATTCTTATGAGATCGTCTTATCTTCGTAATTTCAATAATAGCATCGTGACCTGTACAACTAATATAATGAATTCGATCCAAGTCGTTCCTAGCTATAACCCGTTGAATAATGCTCTTTTCTTTTTCTCTGGCTCCAATAGAGTCTATTGGAGCTATAATCGTATAATGCCAATTTGGATCTGCATTATAACTATCTGTTTGCAAAACCACGGCCAATTTTGCCTTATGGGGAATTACCACGGCAACCTCGGGAGAATACTCGCGCCCTGTAGCTTCATCTGTAGCCGGCTCAAAACCATAAGGCTTCTGCAATATTGACAGGCTACCGCCATCATTTTCTAAAAAGCTCAGGGGTCTCCCATCATCAAATGGAATTCCCGCAAGATATATTTTCCCACGCTTAATATCTTCGTAAGAAACGGTAAACGGCAACCCAGACAAGCTGTTATTCCTCCCAATCGATACTCTCGAAAGCTTCGTACCCTTCTCGACGTTTACTTATTGTGTCAAGTTCCTGACTCTCCTGAGCGTTTGGATGATAAACAGATGATTCGTTTTTTGAAAGGTTTCTTTCTGGAGATAAACATTTTTTGTGAATGTTTTTTCGGGATGTTCCGTATTCTGTTAGACCTTTAATTGGAACAACCACACTCATTTTTCTCTTATCTCCTCTCTTCAGCTTCGACCTGCGGCTAGCAATCCCCATTTTTTACACTCCCCGCTGAGGCTGTTTATAATAATTATGCCCAAGCAAGGGAGTTTACAAGCAAAGATGAACGTACCATCTTAATATAAAGTACCACTCGAAGACTCTGAATGTCAACGATATTTGGTCGAGAGACAATTGCCGGTGGGGACTCTCACATCCAGAATTTCTTTAGCCGTGGCCGAGGCGTCGGTGCCACTTTTAGATGTAGAGCATTGACACGCTTGCACGCTGGCTATATACTGTGGTCAAGAAAGAAAAAACAAGGGAGTGGTGGTATGCAAGTAACATTGAACACCCGTATCAGCCCTGAGTTGATGAATCGACTAGACCAGGAATCAGAAAAGAGCCGTAGGCCAAAATCTCAGATCGTAGCCGAGGGCATTCAGCTATACCTAGAGCATGCGGTGTCCCTGCAGAAACTCTGCGACACAGCAAACGAACTTTGCGCACGTTGCAAGGATGACTGCGAGGCCTGCCCGATGGACAGGCTGCTGGAGGTCTTTCACCTAGTCAAAGTTGGGAAGGTCTGGAGAAAATAATAATAGGTTATTAGCGATGTTGTTAGGGGGTGTGGGCAATGAGCGAGGGCAAAATTAGAGGCGATTTAATGATCAAGGCTGTGGCCGATACCTGCGAGGCCTGCATGGACGTTGGCTCTGCCTGCAGGAACTGCCAACTCCAAGAGGCAAAGGTGCTCTGGAAGGAATTGAAACGGCGGCACCGGCTGGCAAACCGGGCGCGGAAGGCTGGCCGGCCCCGGAACAGGGCCGTGAATGTTAATAGCTGCACCTACGGCGAGTTTCAGCATGTCCACATGAAGCCGGGCGACGTGGATCTCCTGATGACTGAGCTTGGAGCCGCCGAGGCTTGGCGGCGGATCTGGTTCCTAGATTGGGCGCTTGAAAACAAATTGTTTGGCCGACAGACAGATTACGGTACAAGCCATACCCCCGGTCGGGTATATTCACACCGCCGAACGCTACAGTCCTCACAGTATTTTCTCCAGGCGTACCAGTGTTATCTTCGAGATCCACATTTCCACACCGACCAGGGCCATTGCTGGTTGGACGAACCAGACCAGAAGGAAGGTGAAAAAGCATGACTGACGAACAGTTGAGAAACTTTATCGAAAACGACCGCGTCCGGGTAACGGGTACCGGCTCCAGGAAAGCCCCACGCCACCGCTACGGCGAGTATCGCCGTGTCAGGTTGACACCCGAGCATTTTTATCGCCTGGTGGACGAACTGGGCATTCGGGAGACTGTCAAGCGGATCGGGTTTTTAGATTGGGCGATTCATACCCACCACCTTGCCAAAAATGAGTACGGCCACCGGAGCGCCCTCATCAGCCGGACGAAATCAATGTATCTCACGATGGTGCGAAACAAAAAGTTCTTGTCGCTGTACCAGGAGTATCAGACCGACCGGAGCTTCCACCAGGACGCATTAGGCCGGTGCTCATTCAGGGAGCCGGCACCGTTAGGCGGGTATAAAATCATAATCGGTAATAAAAAGCACACCGAAATTGGTGTGTCCGACTTCAGGCTGGGCGATTTCATTTGGACTAAAATTAATTCCGATATGGATCTTATTTTTCGGCAAAGCACAGGCGAAGAATTCATCTGGTCTAAATTAACCGCCGATGGAGCCGTGATATTCCGGAACATGGGCACCGACGAAGAAGTTGTTGCGCAAGAAGGCACCGGCATAGTGATCTTTACGCAGATCAGCTCCGGCGAAGATTTTGCTCTGTTACCAATAATCAACGATGTTGAGTTAGAAAAAATGAGCACCATGGAAAGATTTGTTGTGCAAGACCACCGGCTGGTTCCCTCCGACGAATACTACATCCCAGATTATAACTCCATCCCGAGCGACAACTGCGATGACCGCTAGGCTGAAGCCTAGGAGCAAAGAATTCAGCAGGAAAATGACTTGCCAAAAAGAATTAATTAGGTTATAGGAGCTAGTAGAACTGACGATTGCGAGGATAACAATGGCGGGCAACAGTAACTTACACATATCAAGAGCGGGAAAGACTGATGAATTCTATACACAACTTCCGACGATTGAAGATGAACTTCACCACTACCGTCAGTATTTCAAGGATAAGATCGTTTTCTGTAATGCGGACGACCCGGCACTTGGCAAAGACGGGCAAGACCATTTTGGTGATGGGCTTGGTGGCTACACGAGCAACTTTTTCCGGTACTTTCAGTTAAACTTTCAGCAGCTTGGCATTAAGAAACTGATTGCCACCCACTTCGACCCAAACAAGCCAACTTATAAATTGGAACTGACAGGCGACCGAGATAATGATGTTGTGAAAACCCCGCTGAAGCAAAACGGGGATTTCCGTTCACCGGAATGTTTAGAACTTCTTGACGAATGCGATATTGTCGTAACAAATCCGCCCTTTTCGCTCATGACGGAATATTTGCCGTTGCTGGTTAACAGCGGAAAGCAATTTCTAATCCTCGGAAATACAAACCACGCAATTTTAAGTGAAACCTGGACATATCTTAAAGGGAACCAGTTCTGGCTCGGATACAATAGCGGTCACTTCTGGTTTAAGGTGCCAACGTATTACGAAGAAAAAGAAACCGATTTTAAAATTGACGAAACAGGGCAAAAATGGAGGCTCATGGGAAATATCTGTTGGTTCACCAACATGGATATTGATAAACGTCACCAGTCGCTTGATTTATATATGCACTATACGCCGGAAAAGTATCCCAAATATGACCAATATGATGCCATCAATATTAATAAAACAATAGATATCCCAGATAATTATGAGGGTATAATGGGTGTCCCTATCACTTTTCTTGACAAACATAGCCCTGAACAGTTTGAAATAATAGGGGTCGACCGTTATGTTGAGGACAATCCGAAATATGGGCACAGGTTCACAATCGATGGTAAAGAAACGTACGCGCGTATTCTAATTAGGAGGAAATAAAAGTGAATATCGAACGAATGCAAGTAACGGTCGGCGAATTGATTGAGGGATATGAAGAAAAAGGCACTGAAGGCATAGAAGGTGTTGTTGCTTATAGCGGTAAACTTAATGTGCGTCCGCCATACCAGCGGGAATATATCTATAAAGACAAAGAGCGTGATGAGGTCATCCGCTCTATCATGAAGGGCTTTCCGATCAATGTCATGTATTGGTCAAAGGTAGATGATAACCATTATGAAATGATGGATGGCCAGCAGCGTACCATATCAATATGCAGATATGCGGCTGAAGATCAGAAGTCATTTTCGGTTGATTATCGGTATTTCTTCAACCTTCAACCTGATGAACAGAAAGCAATGAAGGATTATGTGCTCGACATTTATGTGTGTGATGGCACACCGTCGGAAGTGCTTTCATGGTTTAGGGTAATCAATATTGCAGGCATACGCCTTTCGGAACAAGAGTTGCGTAATACGGCCTATACAGGGCCGTGGCTCGCTGATGCAAAAATACATTTTTCAAAGCCGAATTGTGCTGCCCAAAATATGGCAAAGGATTACATGACCGGCATAGCTATCCGTCAGGAATATCTTGAAGCAGCTATAGAATGGATTGCTGCCCGTGATGGTCTTGGATCCATAGAAGACTATATGGCGTTGCATCAGAATGATGATAATGCCAATCCGATTTGGATCTATTTCAGGCGTGTTATCGAATGGGTTCAGACAATATTCCCGGTGAAGCGCAAAGAAATGAAAGGCGTTGAGTGGGGCATTCTCTATAACCAATTTAAAGACACGGAGCTAGACCCGGGCGAACTTGAACGGCGCATCAAGACGCTTATGATGGATGATGATGTTACAAACAAAAAGGGCATTTATTTCTATATCTTGACCAATGATGAAAAGGATCTAAATATCCGTGCTTTTACCGAAAGCCAAAAACGTGCGGTTTATGAAAAGCAAAACGGTATCTGTGCAAATCCAAAGTGTCCAAAGCATGGAGAACACTTTGACTTCAATGAAATGGAAGCTGACCATATTACACCGTGGAGTAAGGGTGGCAAAACAGTACCCGAAAATTGCCAAATGCTCTGCCTTGATTGTAACCGCCGAAAAAGCGACAAGTGAAAAGCCGTTTGCGTCTACTTGAACCGCCACGGATCCAGCATGGCGAGCACACGGTCGGCCTTCTCTGAGGCTATCTGCACCCGATCCTTGAACCCAGGCTGAAATACCACTATGTTAGACTTGCGCCCATGCTTCTGGCGATACTCCCGCATCTGAGCCAGCGTCATTCGTTCCATCCGGTTCACCCCCCCCTGTAACTGTTTATCGCCTAATAATTCCGGTATCTGGCTCACTGTTCCCGGTCCATTTCATTCAAAGTGGCTAAAAGGTCTGATTCATCCTTTGCTAGCTCTGTTTCTTGCATTCTTCTTCTTTCTGCTTCGCGAAGAAGGTGTGGCCAGCCGCCTTGAATTACTCCAAGGATGGTCCTGGTTAGCCTCTGCCTCTCCGTTAACGACAAATAGGGTTGACCTGTCATCAAGATATCTCGTATCCACATTACCTTTCGCACATATTCTCCAATATTTTTTTCAAATTCCTGCTCATTACCGCTAGGGATGGTAGGCGTGAGCACGGTCGGGTTATCACTTCTTCCCATTAAATAATCGGCTGTAACATTGAATGTGTCAGCAAGACCTGATAAGATGTCATCTGGCACCCGCCTGTCGCCCCGCTCGTATAGACCGACAGTATCCTTTTTGACCCCGCGCCCCAACTTCTCAGAGAGTTCTCTGGCAAGCTGGGCCTGGCTCCAGCGGCGATCCAGTCGCAGATCTTTAATTCTGTTACATGCAGGCATACTCATCGTTTCAACACCTCGTTATTAACCTCATTTGCTACATTATACCCCTCTTTTGAAGGTTGTCAAAGAAAATGTTTGGCGAAAGGGTGCTCAAGCCCCCTTGTTATGGGACTACGTTCTCATATTGTCATGACTTACTTGAAAATCGTGTTAAGTGGTTTTATAATAGGTGCATGGAATGACGATATCGGGAAAGGAAGGTTGCATTACCGGGGTATCACAAATTGAAAACCACCGTTTTAGTCGATTGCATCTCTGTCATGCATGACGCTCATTACCTCGAAGTGTCTTACCTGGTCCAGGGTGCAATTTTTTTCAAGCCCTATGAAAAATAAGATGGGGATGTACCCATAAGAGGAGATGATACTGGTTTACCCGAGGAAATGCAAATGGAATATGGTGGTGTTCGTAGGAACGGTCATGAGCCAACCGAATCGTTTGGAAGGAGGATACCCGCATAACCAGAAACAATAAAAAATTCAATTCCGACGATACTCTCAACTGGCTAATTCTCAAGAACATCACAGTCGATGAGAATGGGATCTACCGGACCGCAGAAACAGATCTCATGATCGCTAGCCAGGCAAAAGAGATGTTCGGTATCTGCGTGTCGGATGATAAGATTAGGTCACTGCGGTTGAAACTAGACATCTATCCCTGTCCAAAGGGCGGATCGAGAGCCGGCGCTGGTCGCCCGGTGGGTACGATCAAACATGCACCTGCACCACCATTGCCACCGTGCCGCCGGGGAGAGAACTGCATTCACTGCTCAGACCCATGCGTGCCCCGATCACACGGCGGTAACGGCCACAAGCTGAAGATATCTGACGAGGGTCTGCTAGAGTGGGCACCGGACGCATTTGGTCTCCGTGACGATGTCCGGGATCCCAAAAAACACCAACTGCCAATATGGGACGGCGAGAGGCGGAAGTGGAGACGGTTTGAGAGCTACAAAGCTCCGGGATTGAAGTCGTTCACAATACAGCCAATAGCAGGGTGATGAGATACAAGGATCGGTAGAGCGTCTGGTGATCGCCAGGCGCTCTCTTGTTATGTGCCGTGCAGGACAATAAGCATAAATCACTTAGCCCAGGCAGGAGGGCAATATTAATGAAGGAACCCATCTTCTTTTTAAACGACAAACACCAGAGCAACTACAGTAGGTTAGCGGCCAAAGTGCCCATCGACGATCCGGGTTACCGGGCAGCGGTCTACATCTTGGCGTTGCCGAAAATGCTCTATCACGGAACGGAGCCGTACATCAATAGAGATGGCATCAACTTTGACCAGCTAATCAAGGATCTGGGTGGCCTGTCCAGCGGATACCGGCACCTACTGAGGGCAGCCGCAAACCTTTTCAATGGCGGGCCGCATGACAGCAGCCCGTTTAGCTTGGATGATGCCCTGGGCGTCCTGGATGGTCCGCATCTGCATGTGCTGGTTCAGGCAATATGCCTGCGGTCGGCCACCGAAGATGTCCTGCACGGCTGACTATAGCAGCAGATTACAGGCGTCAAAGCTCGTAGTTATGACCGGCGTTGTTCATGTTGCCTGGAAAGAATCCGATATCATAGTAGGGGGTGAGCCTCATCAGAATAATTAGCATCACACAGCCGAATCAGATACCTTTTCACCTGGAAAACGGGGAGTACGTAACCTACTCCATCTATAACGAGGATGCCGACGGCTATCTCAAGAAGACGAACGATGGCTACAAGGTTGTCGTTCACCAAAAATGGGACAACGGCTATTTTGTCTCCGATGATGTAGAGGATGTTAGCAACGTGGTCAGGAACCTTTTTAGGCTGAATGCGACGATGACGGTTTATCCAGGTTTCGTAGTAGGGATGGCCCCGGACGGGCGGTTCAAAAAGCTCATTAACTTCTTGATGAAGAGGCTGTTTAGGACGCCAGATATGCTACCTGAACTCTTTGCTAAGTGATGCCCTGGGTCTTTATCAGGGAAGAAGGAGGGAACATGATAGACGATAATCTGGCTAACAAAGTACAAGGGTGGATTGATCTGCTGGAGTCGAAAAGGGACGAGATAACCGATGCCGTCTATGATGCGATGATGAAGGCGTCTATGGAGAGTAAAGACGAATTTGGTTATCACACCGTACATCTTGGCAACACTGGCAAGGTCTCGCTCATGACGTCCTGCGATTTTGAGTGGTCGGGCGAGATACCTGTCTACCGGGTAAGAGCCGGAAGCTGTGCATACCCATCGGTTGCAGATGCAACAGCAGTTGCCGACGATAGTATTCGGAAGGTCCAGCAGCTCCTGCTGGAGTTACAGACCGACGATGGTATATGGTTGGCTAAGCGTCTACTGATGGAGCTTCAGGATCCCTCTGAAGACACGGAGCGGGATATCAATGAAACATGACCCTGGAAGGTAGTCATCTGTCCAGGTGAGCAGGCAGGCAGGGTAAGAGCCCTCGGAAATCCGGGGGCTTTATTTATGAGGTACCTACGGGAAGATTGTAATAGAAAGGAGTTCCCATCATGAAATGCAAAGAGGTTAATCGCAAAACCAAGGAAGAAGGGAGAAGGGTAGCGCTCCAGTACGGCGATCCGGAAATGGTAAGCAGAACCCTGTTCACCAACAACCGGAACAAACATTGCCCGAGCTCGAGGGTTTTCAAAAAGCGCCTACTGCAGCTCTGCTGGCGGCCAGAGACTGATACCCTAACCGGGTGCAAGTCTTTGCCGGCCTAGTATTTAGAGCGCTCCACCACGTTCGATCTTCACAACAGACACAAGGTCGGAGAGTCCGACACAAGGTCGCCTGAGACAACGCCAGTCGATCTTTTTAATTTTTGGCTTTCCGAGAAATTATGTGTATGGCATTTTTCTGTGAAACCATAAACCGAGATTTGTTGTTGATCCGGCATGTGGAACTGGAAGAAAAAAGACATCCCGGTAAAAAGCCTGCCTGACCAGAACCTCTTAACAGGTCGGTGGCTGTGGACGACGGGGGTGATAACAAAACAAAACAGAACAGCATTTGCAGAAGGCGCCCGGCAGATAATGTCGGGTGCATTTTTTCCATTATGGTCAAAAGGAATTATAAAAAGATGCTCGAATATTATCGTTAAATGTTTTATGTTTTTTCCTTATCTTCCATAATTATTCCCGAAAAGGATGAAAACGACTAACAGGCGTGGCAAAGTCACACTAGGGGGACGGCTCGAACACGGCGCTTATTACCAGACGGGCAAGCAACCATCAAGGATTAATCATTAATTTGGAGGGAAAAATGAAAAAAGGACTTTGTCTAACAGCGGCTCTGGTTTTGCTTCTTGTTGCCGGGCTGACAGCAGCGGTGCGTTCGGCAGCGGCGGATACCACCGTCACTTATAACACGCCTAACGGAACAATTACTTTCGATGAGACTACGGGAGCGATTACAGGATACTCTGGAACCGATACGACGCTAGACATTCCAGCCACCATCGACGGCGTTGCCGTGACCTCCATCGGGGACAATGTGTTTGAAAACCTCTCTAACCTTACCAGCATCGATCTCCCGAGCAGTCTGACCTCCATCGGGGACTATGCGTTTTCAACCGACCCCGATCTCACCAGCATCGACCTCCCGAGCAGTCTGACCTCCATCGGGGACCATGCGTTTTGGGATTCCGGCCTTACCAGCATCGACATCCCGAGCGGTGTGACCTCCATCGAAGATGCGACGTTTGAGCAATGCTTTCACCTGGCCGGTATCTCCATCCCGAGCAGTGTGACCTCTATCGGAGAGTACGCATTTTATGGAGACGATAGCCTTCCCAGCATCGACCTCCCGGGTGTGACCACCATCAGTGCGGATGCGTTTATGGCCTGCGGCTTTTCCAGCGTCATTATCCCCAGCACAGTGACCTCCATCGGAGAGTCAGCATTTTCATACTGCGGCAGCCTTACCAGCATCGACATCCCTGGCACCGTGACCTCCATTAGCGGTGGCGCCTTTGAGGGTTGCTCCGACCTTGCCTACGCCTTTTTTGATGGCAACGCTCCAACCATGGGAGCGGCGGTGTTTGATAGCGAAAAAAATGACTTCGTCGTCTACTGCCTGTCTGGAAGCACCGGGTTTGACACTCCAACTTGGAGTCCCGCGGGGACGACAGATAATTATCCCTGCGAGGATCTCGGCACCTCCACCACGGTATCCAGCATTAGCCCCTCCGGCGGGGCCGGCGGCACGTCCGTGACCATCAACGGCTCCGGCTTCACCAATGCGACCGCCGTTAATTTTGGCGGCACGCCAGCCACTAACGTCAACGTCGAATCGGACACCCAGATCACCTGCGATGCCCCGGCGGGAACCGGCACGGTAGACGTGACTGTAGTCGGCCAAGCAGTCACCAGTCCCGCCAGCAGCGCTGACCAGTTCACTTACACTGTTACGGCTCCGGCCCTGACCACGGCCCCCACTGCGGCGGCGGGCACGGTCGCCGGCGACACGGCGATCACCGTAACGAGCCCCAACAACTCCGGAGACACCCTGGCGGTCGAGGTCTCCACATCCAGCATCAGCACCCCGAACGTGGGAGATCCAGAGCCCACCGGCTACGGTGTCACCAACCCCTACACTTCGGGGAGCAACCTGGTAGCAGCGGCCGGAGACTACGTGGGAGTCTTCGAACTGACTAGCCCCACCGGTACGGTGGTAGCGTTCAGCCAGATCCAGCTGACCGCCGGCGATGTTGCCACAGGCCTGGTCGGCTGGTGGAAGCTTGACGACGGTAGCGGAACCACGGCTGCGGACAGCTCCGGGAACGGTGACAACGGTACGTTATCTAGCAGTTCGGGCTGGAGCGGCAATCACCCGTCCAACAGTCCGGCCAGTGGGTCCATGGACTTCAGCAACAACAATATGTTCACCGCCAATGTGCCGACCACGGATGTGGACAACGCCACCATCTCGGCCTGGGTATACTGGAACGGAACCACCGGTACCCAGGGCGGCAACGGACAGTGCATCGCCTACAACGGCTGGCCGCAGGGGCACGGCTTCGGCCTCTACCTGAACAATAACGGATTCCTAACTGTTTTAGTCGGAGGCATACTGGGTGTCGGGACCGGCGTTCAGATGCCGGCTGAAAGCTGGCAGTATGTCGTGGCAGTCGAACAGAACGACCAATTGACAGTCTACCTGGACGGGGTGCCGGTGCTGTCCAATGATCCATGCACACCGAACGCGATCACCCCTGCTTCGGACAGGATGTTTATCGGGAACTTCACTCCTGTTGGCAACAGCTACTACGACGACTTCCCCGGCCTGATCGACGACGTGCGGGTTTACAATACCGCCCTGTCGGCTGCCGAGATCTCGGCAATCTTTGATCAGATAGCGCCCCAGACGCCAACCCCGAGCATCGCCACCCCGGTCTACGCCGGATCGACCAGCGTGAGCGGCACCTCGGCGGACAATGCCGCCATCTCGCTCACTGTCGATGGTGGGACGCCATATACAGCAAACGCCGATAGCAGCGGGAACTGGACAGTCACCGGCCTGACTGCCCTGGGCGTCGGGGATCAGATCTCGGTCACCGCCACAGCGCCTGGAGATACGGTCAGCGCTGCGGTCACCGCTACCGTGCAGGCGGCTCCGGCCGCACCGACGATCAGCGGCCAGCCGCAGAGCCAGACCGTGACCGCCGGCAGCACGGCGACCTTCACCGTGACGGCTTCTTCCAACGACGGCGGGACGCTTACCTACCAGTGGCAGTCATCGACGGACGGCGGCACCACCTGGTCGGATGTCAGCGGCGGGTCTGGGGCGACCAGCGACTCCTACACCACGGGCACCCTGGCCACCAGCGACAGCGGCACCGAGTTCGAGTGCGTGGCCACCGACTCCGTGGCCGGGCCGGCGATGGCGGCGACCTCAAGCGCCGTCACCCTGACCGTTAACCCGGCTCCGGCTCCCACGACCTACCCCGTGACCTACAACGGCGGCAATGCCAGCGGGACGCCCCCGGCCACCACAAGTTACCAGGCCGGCGCCACCGTGACCGTGGCCGGCCAGGGAACACTGACCTATACCGGCTACGCCTTCGGCGGCTGGGAGGATGTCAGCGACCATGTCTACCAGCCGGGCAACACCTTCACCATGCCGGCCGTGGCGGTCACCCTGACCGCTGTCTGGAACGCCGCCCCGGCGAGCGGCCTCAGCTTCAACCCGGCGAGCGGCAGCAGCATCACCACAGCGACCCTCATATCCATAGCCGTATCTCCGGCCCTATCCACTTACGAGGCTGTCTACTGGAACAACACCGGCTTCCCGGTGACGACTGGCGATTACCTGTACCAGAACCCCGGCTTTTACCTGTCGGTGTCGGGAACGGTGTATGCGGCCGTGTATAACTCTCAAGCAGGTTCCTGGTTCGATCAGGCATCGGCTGATTATGTAGTCGGACCCGCCACGGTGCCCGTCACCGGGGTCAGCCTGAGCAAGACCAGCGACACCATCGGGGTTGACGGCGTCGATACCCTGACGGCGACGATCAGCCCGTCCAATGCCACCGACCAGGACGTGACCTGGTCCGACGACAACACCGGCGTGGCCACGATCTCTCCAAGCGGCCTGAACTGTACGGTGACGGGGGTGGCGACAGGCACGGCGCACATCAAGGTGACCACCCGGAACGGCGGCTACTATGCCACCTGTGATGTGACGGTCATCACCCCGCCAGTAGTCAGCACCAGCGGATCGGGGACGGTCTCCAACACGACCGGCGGCATCGTCAGTTCGGGGAGCGCGGCCTCGGTCACCATTCCGGCCAGCGCCCTGGGTAACTCCAGCGCCACCGTGGCCGTGCAGACCGCATCCTCGCCCCCGGCGGCGCCAACAGGCTATACCGTCGTTGGGGCCTACGCCTTCACCGTCAACGGAGGGGGCT
>JBEKCL010000042.1:0-20407 GCA_050014895.1 Dehalococcoidia bacterium | reverse complement strand
TTCCCGGTTTGGCCTTCGGCGTGTAAATACCGGACAACAGGAGCATTCTTTCACCCGGCAAAATAAATGGTAAATATGCAGCAGCCCCTGCTGAGCGCAGGCATTTAAATCCTCTGATCCAGAAGTGTATTATTTTCAATTTCCCCCATCATTTTGCTCCGCTATGTACTTCCATTACGAAGTGCAGTAAAATAATGCGTCGGGTTAACAGACAACATGGTTGGCATAAAACACAATAATTCACAAGTATCACAAGATTTCGTCACGATATTAGCGAGATTCCGTGTGCTGAAACACTGGTGGATATTGGTATGGGGATTAGCCCTAGTAATCGTCATTTCTTGTTTGATCCTGAGGGACATATTTCAAATCGATATATACCAATTATTATATATCTTAAATAATCCAATGAATTTGATGGCAGGTCAATATTTGACAGTATTGGGAATGATAACAGCTGTTACGATAGCTATAGTTTCTTGGATTTATAATCAGGGAATCAACAATAGACAAAAGGGATTTAGCGATCTTCGAGACGCTATTGCCGGACTTAAAACGATGGCTTTAGAAATGGGCTTAAGTTTTAAGCAGGTGCAGCGGCCTTATCAAGATATTCTGAGAGAATGGTGTGCAGAGACCCCAATGTTCATTAAAACCTTGTGTGAAATCACCCCCCGGTGGGAAGGTTGGCAGAAATCTCAGCCCCTTCAAAATATGCTCTCTTATTACGCGGAACAAGGGAAAAACGTAATGTTGCGTGACCCAACTATATTCACGTCTTATCCGGTATGGAACAAAATATGTGCGGATTTCGAAACATATTTAAGAAACGTGGTGATAGGCCTTTATTGGTTATCCATTGGGGCAATGTCTACTAAGTCTTCCTCTCAGTTGTTTGAATACCTTACATCGATTATGGTGCTACTAGTAATGAGTATTATTCTCAATGTCATAGCACCACTTTTTTCAGCGAATGGGATGTATGAGTGGTCACTCCCAGTCTTAGTGATATTCACTTTCCTATTGATATCTCATATCATATGGCTAGGCATGATTCTCTTTTTTTGGTGGCGGAATCAGAGAAAGCAAGAACGTATCTGGGAATCAACTCTGTAACGCTACGTGCTTGCACTGCCGACACGACCCCACAGATAGTTATTCCCGGTTTGGCCTTCGGCGTGTAAATACCGGACAACATAAGCATTCTTTCACCCGGCAAAATGAATGGTAAATATGCAGCAGCCCCTGTTGAGCGCAGGCATTCAAATCTTTGCTTTCTTTTATACACAACTGCTGTTTCATATACCTGAGCAACTCGTTATCGGCCATCGCCCCGTAATTTAAATATGTATTGATTACACGGGTTGCCAGGGATAAATCCCCCTCACTTACCGCGTTGGCAAGCAGAAAAGGAAGAATTTGATTTACAGCTATTTCCCTTGCCCTGTTTCTTCCAATAAGCGGATGACCATCATTTATCAGCAGGCCGTTTTCCAGGCACGCAGATTCACTGCCCGGCGCTGCCGTTTCGAGAAGGTCATTAAATCCCCTGACCAGGCCTCCGGCCTCATATTTATGGAGCAAGTGACTGAGATAGATGAGCCGCTTTAAGGGATGGTTACCCGGGCGTAGAAAGGAAAGATTCCAGCGCAAAGCAGGGAATGGCGACGGTTTTTCACTTAAAGCCAACCACTCCCTTTCTATTTCCGCTATTTGTTCACTGGACAAAACACTGCCCGCAACCCTACCTTGCGAGGGCAGCAGGCCGGCGCAGCCGATGATCATCGCCTGCTTCTTAATTAAGCTGCCGGCTTTAGACCCCATAATTGAATTGAGCGGCAGCCTGTCCGCCAGCATCTCAAACTGCGCCGTATTTCTGGAATAACCCAGGGCGCGGCAAATACCTTTATATAATGCCTGGGCAGCATCGCTGTCCTGTAATACAGCGGCGTATTTCGCAGACTTAGTTGAGAACCTCTGTATACCGGCCTGCAGTAATATTTTCTTAAGACCCGTGGAGCTTTTCACCACACAGGCATAACGGCAATGACACAGGTGACCTTCTTCCCGCTGCTTTTGTAGAGTGCGTTCCGTGATATACCCGCTCAATATCACTGTAGGAACGGCCTTGCCCATTTCCAATTTAACAGGGAGCAAGCCGCGCTGCCACATGGCAACATGCAGAATAATGCCGTTGTAGGCCGGATTAGTATGATGGCCATGTTTCTGCCAGAGATCGGAGGACAGGTGAAGCTCTACATCGCCGACCAGTTTTTCCCGGTTAACCGAGATAACTACATCCTGAAAATCACAGCCCGGCCTGGTGCTTTCCCTGCCGGCGCAGATAACTTCAACCTCATTTCCCATATCATCCCGGAAACGGGACAACCTGCCGGATTTCCACAGGCGCGCAACGTTCTTTTCACTGATTTTTTCCATTTATTTCTACACGTTAACGTGTATGCAAGAGTAAAAATTTTTACTTTTCTTTGGTCTTGTATTTGAACTCGCTTCTGTCAGCAATTATAGAGAGCAGCTTGGCCGAAGCGCCCCTGGGCTCATAAAGGCCCACTTCCCATTCACTCACGGTCTGCTGCCTGGTCCCCAACTTATCTGCCATACCGGATTGAGTTAACTTGAGATATTGACGTAAGGCCTTTACACGTTTGGCATCCCAGTCCGGGGCCTTTTTATCCTTGCTCATTTCAGTATATTTTACACGTTAACAGGTAGTGTATCAAGTTGTTGTGAGCGGCTCGACTGCATTAGGGTAGCTGCTGCCGGATATGTATGTCACAACATATAGACATCGCGATGTTTATATGTTACGATGACAACTGGAGGTATATATCATTGGGATCATCATTGAAACGTACCACGATTTTTCTCACCGAAGACCAGATCGAGAAGCTGCGGCAACTCGCTTTTATCCGGCGGACTTCTATGTCACAGCTAATCCGCGACGCAGCCACGGAAGTAATAGAGGACGAAGAAGATATCAGGGAGGGTTTGCGGGCTTTGGCCGATGAGCAGGGAACAGTCACCTGGGCCGATTACCAGCGCCGGCGTAAGGAGAAAAAACGCACAGCGTGAGCTACCAGGTTAAGCTAAGAAGCCCGGCTCAAAAAGAGCTGGATTCAGTAATTGGACGGGACTATGAGGCAATTGCAAAAGCTATTTCTTTGCTGGCAGAAAATCCCCGTCCTGCCGCAGTTAAGAAGTTGGGTAGTGTATCAAATTGAAACATCAGGCATTGACCATACTTGAACGCTTGTGTATCTTGGAAGCATGGCTGGAAAAAAATAAGAAAACCTAGAATTATTTATACCCAAACTAATGGTTTAGCTATGGTTGTTCCATCCTGTAAGACCACAGGGTTTGGAAATTGATTGTTTTTGTAGCTATTTACGTGTATCTTGAATGATCTTGGTGCAACATCTACGAGTTCATCGTTCTTCCGCGCAAAAGGAAAGGCTACCATTGTTTCACTATAAGGGAACATCCTGTTTGCAGTTTCTATTGCGGGTATAATATCCGTATCACCTGTAACTAGCACAACAGTCTCACAATCTTTGTTCGATAGTACTTCCAATAATTTCACGGCGATACCAACGTCCGTTGCCTTTTCTTCGTGCTTTATAAATTCCCTATTGCACTTAGAGCATTTGACTTTCTTGGGCTTGAAATTACCTAGTATAGGTTCAATGCCAGTAGATTTTAAACACTCAATATAGTCAACATGCCTTTTTAATACATCAGCATCACCCAAGTGGTGAGCATAGGCTGAAAAATAATAAACCTTTTCTAGTCTTGCATCGAGGCTTATAGTAGACAAAAGTGAAGTGCACAAGGCGTTGATGTTAAGCCATTTTAGACAAGGAATATGAAGGAAACTGCTGATATCACGTATAGAGTGATACAAATTGAAACCGTCAATCAGAAATACCACTCTATTCATGCCACTATTAAAGAAAAACCCCCTAGACCGTAACCTAGGGGGGGCCGGTCAGATTGCTCCGCCGGTGGTGATACATATATGATACCACTGCATCAGTATTTGTCAAGAGTACGTAAGCGTCTGTAATGTATCAACTTGAAACATCAGTCATTGACCATGCTTGAACGCTGTGCTATCTTGAAACTATGAAGAAGCATGGTGGGACTGCCAGGAAACGCTGGAGTAAATAGGAGATATTGTATGCCGCGAGAGGTTGAAATAGATCGCTTTACAGCCAAAACTGATGAAGGCAAAGAATACATCATTGTTGAATATCAAGAATATATTCCGGACAGGAATTCAGATGCAGAAACAATAGGGCTAAAAAGATGGACTACTTCCGAAGAATTGCATGTCCACTATATAGACCCCAAGACATGTAAGATATTTGAGACTGGTGAGATAGTCAGGAAAATGTGAAAGGCGTATCCAAGAACACCGGCTATGGCATCAGGGAATAAGCGATCATATTGGGACATTTGAGGAAATTGTAAAATTAATTTGATTCAGGATTAATTGTCTTAGTTGTATTATCTAAAATTGGGGATATTTTCTCCTGTGCTTGTTTTAATGCCAGGTTCCTCGCATTTACAAACGCCTCTTGATTTATAACTTCTATGATTTTCCATATAGGAACTACTATAGCTATCCCTATATTAACTTGAAGATTATATAAATTGTCCTCTTTTACATTATCCAATTCAGTATATTCTAAGTCGAAATGTCCATGCATAAGTCCTAATAAATAGAATGTGAATTTGCTATGCCCAAGTTGCATGGAATCTCCAAACCTACGCAAAGAACCTATATATGCGAAAACTGGCGAACCGCTAAAACCACCCAGAGATCGTGCTTCAATTAAATATGCATCAATATCTCCCATTTTCCTAGTATGCACTTTCTCTTCTGGCATAGCTGCAATATTACCTACACGAATAATTGGGATATTACGTTGCGAGCCATAATGATTCTGAAATAAACCAGTAAGAAAGATATCGTCTCCAACACCTATATTTTCTTTATTAATAATTTCCTGTGTTGCAGACATTTCTAATGGGATAAACCGATAATCAAATATTTCCTGCGGTGGTACCCAATTAAAAACAGCTACATCAACATTTGGTTCGCTAGGATGTAATAACCATCGCTCAATTGGTGTTTCTACTAATTGTGCACCAGTGTTTTTTAAGTTTATTCTGATATATACCTTTTGATCAATGCTGGCTTTGCGAATCCCATCAATAACATGTTTAGCTGTGATAAAGTAAGGGGCAATAAGAGAAGCCCCTTCTCCTATCGAAACACCAACTAAAAAAGCTGTACCAGCTAATTTTATGCCCTGTATGTCCTTAAAACAAACAAAGACAACACATTTTCTAATCTCGTCTGGTATCTGCATTAGATTATCTTCCCCCACTACCAATCTGTATGCCGGAATCCCACCAAGACGATAATCTATCTTTAACTCTATTGTCAACTTACCTCAAAAATTCAAAATGATACACTACCGGTATTTGATATTTTTAGAAGTGGCGTGCTAACATGATGACATAAAGAAACCGCTACTGTAGCTGGCGACGCTTATCTGCTTTTGCACTGGATGTGCAATGGGGCTGCTGATATGCGTAGGTCTTAAAGACCCGCCACAGTAGCGGTTTCTTCGTTTTTACCGATCTCAGGTGTATTTTCTTCTTTTGATTGTTGCACTTCATTCAGCGCATTTGCAGTAAGTTGCCATACTCCAGGCTCGACCATCTTGGCGTAGTTGTTACGCTGCAATCCCACTAAAGCGAAGTGTATTACTCTGCCGGGGGACTTATCTTTGAAATTGATATGGTCAGTCTTGGCTAGGCGTTCCAATTCTTTCCTGGATCGAGGTTTCCCATCACCAAGTGCCTTAGCGATAAACTGACTAAGTACAGTGTGCCCCATCACTTTTTGTCCTTTCACTGTTCTCACGGGCATTAGTGATAACTGCTCCGTATCTGTTCGTAGACCTTCTTCACGGATAAGCAGAGCCAACGCCTGCTCCAGTTCGGTTAATTTAGCTAACCGAATCTGCAACTGTTTGCGTTCGTCTGTTACCGATCCTAGGCGGTCTTCTAAGTCACGCTTTAAATCTTTCATCGCGACTTAGTATCGCGCCACTTGGGATCATTGTCAAGTCCCAGTTAGACAAATTACAAACTGTCTTGGGTGCGTGTGTGTGTATGTTATACCATGTCATGTTATATCATATCATGTCTTATACAATACAATCAGATATGGACTATAGTGTTTAACTATAGTTAATCTTTGTATTTCAAGTGCCACCTAGACGCCGCGACTTTCTTGGCTATCTCTTTATGCTGCTCTGCTGTTAGTTTTTCGGCTCTTGCCTTACCACCTTTCAAACCACTCATTCTACCCAAGTCAACAGCGTGGGGATTTTTACCGACCATTAATTCCGGCTCGGGTTCTACTGGCTTTTGTTCAACCTGTCCAGTAGCTTCTTGTACTACTCTAAAAGCATTAACAGCGAAATCAGAATCTTTCTTTTTTCTTGCCATGCTTTCAGATACACAAGCGGTCAAGCATTGTAAAGAGATTGGTATTTCAAACTGACCCACTACCCGCTAACGTGTAAGCAATCAATATGACCGGGCCGGATATATTAGACATGCTGTCCTGCCAGTGGCAAAATAAAATAGCTTTTAACTAATAAGAAGATATCATGCCGATTTACGAATATCGCTCAATAAAAGGCGGTTGCGCCTACTGTAAAAATGGTTTCGACGTCATCCAGAAGATGTCGGAGAAGCCGCTGACGGCATGCCCGAAATGCGGGGTGGGGGTCAGGAAGGCGGTATCCAGTTTCAGGGCCTGCGTGGTGGAAACGCAGGCTGAAACCAGGTCCCTCGAAAACCAGCTCCATAACTACGAATCCGAGGGACAATGGAGCCACGCCGCCGAGCTGGCCGATAAAAAGGGGCTGAATGACCGGGCCATGGACAACTATAAAAAAGCCGGCTACAACTTCTAACCCCCTATCAAATTACATACAAATTTTAGCAGTCACCTCTTTACATTGATAATTTTGTGTGCTAATATATTTAGCAGTCTTGAAAAGAGATTGCTAATTTTTTAAGGAGGTAAGAATGGCTGTAAAAATTCAACCTTTGGGTGACAGAGTAGTTGTTAAGCCTTTGGAGAAAGAGGAAAAAACTAAGGGCGGCATCTTTCTGCCTGATACAGCAAAGGAAAAACCGCAGGAGGGCAAAGTGCTGGCAGTAGGCCCCGGCAAAATGTCCGACGAAGGTAAAAGGTTGCCGATGGATGTCGCCGTAGGCGATATCGTCATCTTCGCCAAGTACGGAGGCGTTGAGATCAAAGAAGACGACCAGGAGCTGATCATTCTCAGGGAAGCCGATATCCTGGCCAAGAAAAAGAAACTGGCTTAAATAAGAAAAATTAACCGCTATTTTATATAGGAGGAATGAGGTTAAATGGCAAAACAGATTAAATATGGAGAGGACGCACGCAGGTCCCTCAAGAATGGCATTGATTCTCTAACCAATGCCGTTAAAGTTACACTGGGACCCCGCGGCCGCCCAGTAGCACTTGACAAGAAATTCGGCCCGCCCAGTGTGATCAACGATGGCGTTACCATCGCCAAGGACATTGAGCTGCCCGATCCGTTCGAGAACATGGGCGCCCAACTGGTCAAAGAGGCATCCACCAAGACCAATGACAAATGCGGCGATGGCACAACTACCGCCACCGTCCTGGCCCAAGCCATCGTGACCGAGGGCTTTAAGAATATCGCCGCCGGCGCTGACGCCATGGCATTGAAATACGGTATCGAAAAAGCCGTAGCGGCCATGGTCATTGAGTTGAAGAAAATGTCCAGCCCGGTAACCACCAAGGAGCAGGTCGCCCAGGTAGCCACGATCTCTGCCGCAGACGCCCAGATCGGCAATCTGATTGCCGAGGTCATGGAGAAGGTCGGCAAAGACGGCGTAATCACCGTTGAAGAGTCCAAGGGCCTGCAGTTTGAAACCGAGTTTGTCGAAGGCATGCAGTTCGACCGCGGCTACATCAGCCCCTATTTTGTATCCAATGCCGAGCAGATGAAGACCGAGATCGAAGACCCTTATATCCTTATTACCGATAAGAAAATCACCGCTATTTCCGAGCTCCTGCCCATACTTGAGAAAGTCCTCCAGGTATCCAAGAACCTGGTCATCATCGCCGAGGACATCGAAGGCGAAGCCCTGGCCACCCTCGTGGTCAACAAGCTGAGGGGCACCCTCAACTGCCTGGCTGTCAAGGCACCGGGTTTCGGTGACAGGCGCAAGGCCATGCTCGAGGACATCGGCATGCTGACCGGCGGCAAAGTCATCTCCGAAGAGATCGGCCGCAAACTGGATACCGCTGCCATAGCAGACCTGGGCCGCGCCAGGAAGGTAGTTTCCGATAAGGACAATACCACCATCGTAGAGGGCAAGGGCTCCGATAAAGACATCAAAGCCCGCATCAAGCAGATCAAAGCACAGGTCGAAGAGACCACTTCAGATTACGACAGGGAAAAGCTCCAGGAAAGACTGGCCAAGCTGGCCGGCGGAGTTGCCGTTATCAAAGTCGGCGCTGCTACTGAAGTAGAGCTGAAAGAGAAGAAGCACAGGGTTGAAGATGCACTTTCAGCCACCAGGGCTGCCGTAGAGGAAGGAATCCTCCCGGGCGGCGGCGTAGCTGTTATCAACGCCAGTGTCGCTCTTGATAAAGTGAAAGCCGAAGGCGATGAGAGGACCGGCGTAGAGATCATCAAGAAAGCTGTTGAAGAACCGCTCCGCTGGATCGCCATCAATGCCGGCAAGGAAGGCTCAGTTGTAGTCGATAAGGTAAGGCGCAGCAAGAAAGGCGTCGGCTACGATGCACTGAATGACGATTATACCGATATGGTCAGCAAGGGCATCATCGATCCGTTAAAAGTAACCAGGACCGCTCTTGAGAACGCTGCCAGTATCGCTACCATGATCCTGACCACCGAGGCGCTGGTATGCGACCTTCCTGAAAAGGATAAGGGCGGCCCGGCCATGCCTCAAATGCCCGAGTATTAAACAATAACCGACAAATATTAAGAGGGCCTCCCAACTGGGAGGCCCTCTTCTTTTACCCTCAGCAGCATTAAATTTGCAGTGAACCTGCCGTTATATCCTGTTCCTTGATCGGGCCAACGGCTGCCAGGTTCAATTTATCGGTCACAAAAAGGTCCTGCGCCACCCTTTTAATGTCATCCAAAGTCAACTTCTCAATAATCTGAGTAACATCGTCAACCGTCATTATCTTACCTGTCAGGACTTCCTGGGCGCCATACCAGCCGGCCACGTTCCGGCTATTTTCCATGCTCAGAAGCAGCCGCCCTTTGGCCATCTCCTTGGCTTTATTCAATTCAGATTCGGAAATACCGTCCCTGATTAACGCCAGCTGGTCCAACACAGCCCGCACTGCTTTCCCGGTCTGTGCAGGTTCAATACCTGCCTGAATTACAAAGGTGCCTGACTCCTTGAAATGCTCCACATAGCTGTGAATATCGTAAGTAAGGCCGAGCTTTTCCCTGATCTCCGTAAACAGCCTGCTGCTCATCCCCTCTCCCATGATCATACTGAGCAAATCGACTGCAAAACGGTCCGGGTGAAACACCGAAGGTCCTTCTAGGCCCAATAGCAGGTTTACCTGTTCGGTATCCCGGTATTCAAGTCGCACCCTTGCCTGCTTCTGGTTTGTCTTGCTGGAAATGAACCCCGGCTTTTCGCCTCTCTGCCAGGATTCCGTGTACCTGGTGACAACCGATACCGCCCTCTCATCTTCCACATCACCGGCAATACTGACTAATATATTTTCCGGCGTGTAGTAGCTATTCAAGTACTTCAGCATCTGCTGGAGGCCAATAGCGGTTACGCTCTCCTTGGTCCCGGCTACATCCCTGCCCATAGGACTGCCCGGCCACATAAGCTCATCGAACAACATCCCGACACGCTGCTGAGGCGAATCCAGGCTCATATTGATTTCTTCGATAATCACCTGCCGCTCTTTATCAATATCTTCCGCCCGGAACAAGGGATTGCGCAGCAGGTCGACAATCACGTCAACCGCCAGCTCAAAATGCTGGCTGGCGAGCTTACACCAGTACGAGGTCAACTCACGGTCCGTTCCGCCGTTCATGATGCCGCCCACCCCTTCGATCGCCTCGCTAATATCGCGTGAACTGGAGCGGTTTTTAGTACCTTTAAAACACATATGCTCGATGAAATGCGATATACCCGCTATATCATCGCTCTCAAAGCAGCTCCCGGTGGATACAAAGAATAACACCGATACGGACCTGGTATGAGGCATATGACATGTGATTAATTTTAACCCGTTGTCGAGAGTGACTTTCTTATAATCCACTTTTTGTATTCCTACCCATTAAAACGAGAAATGATTATTTAATTCTCAATTATAGCAAATTCAATTTGGCCGAGATACATGCTATAATTTAATTGCCGTACAGAAACGATCTCTATTCAGATATGAAATAAAGACAGGATAAAAAAATGGATACTGGAACCTGGAAAGTTAAAACAGGACTTGCGCAAATGCTTAAAGGCGGCGTCATCATGGATGTGGTCACACCCGACCAGGCCAAGATCGCCGAGAATGCAGGCGCCTGTGCCGTCATGGCACTGGAGCGCGTCCCCTCCGATATAAGGGCGGACGGCGGGGTAGCCAGGATGGCAGACCCTACTATCATTACCGCCATCATGAAAGCTGTAACCATCCCCGTCATGGCTAAATGCCGTATCGGCCATTTTGTGGAAGCACAGGTACTGCAGGCCCTGGGCGTGGATTTCATCGACGAGTCTGAAGTGCTCACCCCGGCCGACGAAGCCCACCATGTCTGGAAACATGATTTCAAAGTTCCTTTCGTGTGCGGCTGCCGTGACCTCGGCGAGGCCCTGCGCAGGATCTCCGAAGGTGCGGCCATGATGCGTACCAAGGGAGAGGCGGGAACCGGCAATATCGTGGAAGCCGTAAGGCACATGCGTTCCGTGCAGTCCACCATGCGCAAGCTCCAATCTATGCACACCGATGAGCTTGCTGCAGAAGCCAAAGCGCTGGGCGCTCCTCTGGATCTCGTTATTGAGGTGCACAACACTGGCAAACTGCCGGTGGTCAATTTTGCCGCAGGCGGCGTAGCAACGCCCGCAGATGCAGCCCTTATGATGCAATTGGGCGCAGAAGGCGTGTTCGTAGGCTCCGGCATCTTCAAGTCCAGCGATCCGGACGCCCGCGCCCGGGCAATCGTAAAAGCAGTAACGCATTATAACGACCCTGCGATCATAGCCGAGGTATCCAAATCACTGGGAGCGGCCATGCCTGGATTGGACATAAAGAGCATACCTCAAGACAGCCTGCTGGCTACCAGGGGCTGGTAATTTTCCGAGGAGCATGCAGGAGACAATCTTGCAGACGGTAAAAACCGATGACATCCAATACCTTCTCGATGTAATGCCTCATGCCATAGCTTCACACGTTAAGAGTGAAAATCAAGACGGGAACCTGCTGGAAATCATCCTTGACCTCGGCAGGCTGCCGGAAGCGCGTTTCCTTGACCGCGAGACTTTTCTTGGCGATCATGAAGTTACACAAGCCGATATAGAGCACGTGACCAGCAGGATCGGCACCTTTTCCGGAGATAACCGCGCCGGCCTGACACGCACTTTACACCGTATTTCCGCTATTAGAAACCGCGAGGGCACGATCGTCGGCCTCACCTGCCGCGTTGGGCGGGCGGTGGCCGGAACGGCCAAGATTATCCAGGACCTGGTGGACACGGGTAAGAATGTCCTCTTGATGGGACCACCCGGCATAGGTAAGACTACTATCCTTCGCGAAACCGCCAGGGTGCTGGCCGATGACCTGAAGAAAAGAGTCATTGTAGTAGACACTTCCAATGAGATTGCGGGAGACGGAGATATCCCCCACCCCGCCATCGGGCATGCCAGGCGGATGCAGGTGCCGACACCTTCGTTACAGCACGCCGTGATGATCGAGGCGGTAGAAAACCACATGCCTGAAGTCATAATCATCGACGAGATAGGCACCAGCCTCGAGGCCGAAGCTTCAAGGACAATTGCAGAACGCGGTGTACAACTAGTAGGGACGGCCCACGGCAACAGCCTGGAAAATCTTATTATGAATCCCACCCTATCCGACCTGATCGGCGGTATTCAGACCGTTACGCTGGGTGACGAGGAAGCACGCCGCAGGCACACTAAAAAATCCGTCCTGGAAAGAAAAGCGCCGCCGACTTTCGATATTGTGGTAGAGATACAAGAACGGTATAAAGTTCTGGTCCATTCCGATGTAGCGCAGTCTGTCGACGCCATACTGCAGGGAGAGGAAGGCCAGGCCGAAGTGCGCTGGCTGGACCAGGAAGGTAATGTACTTAAGGAGCAGGCCGCCTCTACCGCAGTTGAGCCACGCGGAAAGGTGGAGTCAAAAAAACAAAAACTGCATGTATATCTTTTCGGCATCAACCGTCCGATCATCGAACAGGCAGCGCATGAAAAAGGATTGGACATCGATATTACAGACGATCTAAGAAGGTCCAACCTGCTGATTACGACTAAGAATTACTTCCGCCGCAAGCCCCAGAAGATAAGGGACGCAGAGATGCAGGGGATACCGGTATACGCAATCAGGGGCAACAGCCTTCAACAACTTCGTCACTGCCTCGATACTATCTATACAGGCCCAAAGGACGAAGTAGTGGACTCGGCCATGGATGAGGCACTGCACGCAATCCGGCAGGTGAAAGACGGTAAGCCAGAGGTCGAATTGAGCCCGCAAAATGCCTTTATCCGCCGCTTACAACATTTGCTGGCGGAACGGCATGAAGTCTCGTCCAGGAGCACCGGCAAAGAGCCAACCCGGCGGGTAAAAATAGTAAACACCTGAAATCATTAGGATTTATCTTTAAATTATGACAAACTCCCGCGGCTTCTTCATAACTTTCGAAGGCTGCGAAGGCTGCGGTAAAAGCACTCAAACCAGGCTGCTTAATAAAAGACTACACAGCTATAAAATCCCGACCGTCCTGACACAAGAACCCGGCGGGACCCCGCTTGGCAACAAGGTCAGGGACCTTTTAAAGGTCAAGCGCGATATCAATATCAGCCCTCTGGCCGAACTGTTTCTTTTCGTCAGTTGCCGTTCACAACTGATTACCGATGTTATCAACCCCGCTCTTAATTCAGGGAAAGTAGTTATATGCGACAGGTTCACCGATTCTACGCTGGTCTACCAGGGATATGGCCGCGGGCTGGACTTAAAGCTAATCACTTCCGTAAACACAATGGCGACAGACGGACTCGAACCGGACCTTACCGTACTGCTGGATACCGTTCCGGAGTTGGGTTTACAGCGAAAGTCCAATAGCGCTGATGACAGGTTTGAAGCAGAAAACATAGCTTTTCACCACAAGATAAGGGAAGGCTATCTCAATTTGGCGCAGAACAACCCCGGCCGCTGGCTCGTGGTTGGACCAGGGCAAACCATAGAACGCGTCAGCGAGATAATCTGGGAACGCCTTGCCCCTATTATCCACAGCCGCTATCCCGCAACAAACAGCAATAAACCGTAATAACTATAGATCTCTAAGGCCGCAAAGCTATTGAAAAAACGTACACTTGATAAATTGCCCAACCGGTACGAGGAAGATGCCCTCTTATCAGCAGGGTATCGGCGTATTGCAGGAGTGGATGAGGCAGGACGGGGAGCACTGGCAGGTCCTGTGGTAGCGGCAACGGTGGTGCTGCCTGATAATGCAGCTTACGGCTGGCTGGATATGGTGAGGGACAGCAAGCTTCTGCATAAGAGCATGCGGGAAAAGATACTGGACCTGATGCATGAGGCAGGCATTGAAATCGGCATCGGCGTGGTCTCCCCGCAGGTCATCGACAACATCAATATTCTAAACGCTACAAAGAAAGCCATGAAGCTGGCCCTGGCGCATCTGGCAAACCCGCCGGACTACATACTCACCGACTATGTAAGATTGCCCGGGCTACGCATTCCGCAGAAAAATATTACCAGAGGTGACCTCCTCTGCCTCAGCATATCGTGCGCATCGGTTGTTGCCAAAGTAACCCGCGACCACATGATGCTGGAGCTGGACACAAAGTACCCCAGGTATAAGTTCGCTAACCATAAGGGTTACGGCACAAGCGAACACCTCGAGTGTCTTGAGCGTTACGGGGCATGCAAAGTGCACCGCTTTACATTCGGCCCGGTCAAGGACCTGACGAGGCTGCTTTGAGAAAGCAGGAACTGGGAGGCGCCGGGGAGAAGCTGGCATGCAATGCTCTAAAGAAAAAAGGGTACCGTATTATCGGTAAAAACTACCGCTGCCGTTACGGGGAGATCGATATTATCGCCATACAAAAGGACTACCTGGTATTTGTTGAAGTACGCAGTAAAAGCGGCACATCGTTCGGAACTCCCGAAGAATCCATAACGACGCAAAAAATGCACAAGCTTGTTTCAACAGCGCTGGACTATTTAAACAGCCACAAAGACGTGCCACCCGATTGGCGGATCGACTTTGTGGCCATAGAGTTCGACTCGAACGGCAAGAAAGCCACACGGATTGAAATCATTGAAAACGCCATCAACTAGACACCGGACGAATTAAAATCCATCTTTACTTCTGTTATAATTCATTCATCAGATACCTGGCCTTATTTGATCAGCTGATTCTGGTTAGCGGAGGCTCACCATAGTTTTAGCTATCATCTACCGGGTACTGATTGGCATCGCAATCCTGGCAGGCATTTACCTGACCAGCCTATATAGCTTTCTGCTTTTTCACATACTGGTAGAGTTTCTAAGCATCATTGTATGTTTTACCATATTCATCGTCGCATGGAATTCACGTAATTATACCGATAACAACTATTTCACTTTCCTGGGCATGGCGTATCTTTTTGTCGGGATCATGGAATTACTGCATACCCTGACCTTTGACGGCATGCCGCTTTTTAACGATTTGAACACCAACGTACAGACCCAGTTATGGATCTCAGCAAGGTATATCCAGAGCTTTTCGCTGTTGATAGCTGTGGTGTTTATCCACCGCAAGCTGAAAATACGCCTCACACTGCTGGGATATGCTCTCGTCACAGGTTTAATCCTGCTCTCCGTCCTGTTGTGGCGCAATTTCCCTATTGCATATATTCCCGGGCAGGGACTTACACTCTTCAAAATAAGCAGTGAATTTATAATCTGCTCGGCCCTGATGATAGCCGGCGGACTATTGTGGATAAGAAGGCAATACTTCCATCGAACCGTCCTATATTATATCCTGCTGTCAATTGCCTTCGGCATCGTAGCTGAGTCGTCGTTCATGCTTTACAGGGACTCGACAAACGTGTTTTACATGCTGGGACACCTTTTTTACATCGTATCCTTTTTCTTAATATACAGGGCAATTACAGTCACCGGGCTGCAGCAACCATATGACATACTCTTCCGAAACCTGGCCAGCAGCCGTGACCTGCTTCAAAAAGAAAGGGACAAGCTGGAAAACCTGCTTGACCTGGAAGAATCAATGCTCGTCGCCCTGGATTCCGATGCAAAAGTCACTTTGATAAACAGGAAAGGCAGGGAACTCATCGGAGCAAAGGAACAGGATATACTGGGCAAACCCTGGTTTGACACATATACCCCAGAAAAAATACGGAGAGCAGCCAGTGAAGGGTATACGAAGCTTATTAGCGGGCAAGAGGAACTGATTAAATATTTAGACAGGCCGGTCCTGACAGCCGCGGGACAGGAAAGACTCCTCTCCTGGCATAGTGAACTATTGAAGGACGAGACGGGTAAAATTGTCGGCTCATTCAGTTCAGGACAGGACATCACCGAACGTAAACAGGCTGAGGAGCTTTTCAAGGCTATCTTTAGCATGTCTCCGATAGGTATGTATGTTGCGCAGGACAATTCATTCAGGCTGGTAAATCCCCATTTCCTGACATATGTCGAGTACTCAGAGAATGAATTGATCGGGACAGAACCCCTCTCGCTGGTCGTGCCTGAAGATAAAGCGTTTGTCAGGCTAAATGCCATTAGGTCATTGAAATCACCTCAAGGCCAACTATATACTTACGATTACAGGGTCAAGACAAGAAGCGGCAAGCTGATATGGTTCATGGAATCCCTCACTTCGATTCTTTACGACGGCAGAAGGGCAGCGCTGGGTTCCATAATAGATATCTCCAAGCGCAAACAGACGGAAGAGATTTTTAAGTCGCTATCACTCATGGATGACCTCACCGGGATTTATAACAGGCGCGGTTTCCTGACACTTGCCAATAAGCAACTCAAACTCAGCAACCGTATGAACCGGGGTGTTACAGTGCTGTTCGCCGACGTCAACAAGATGAAAGCAATCAACGATACCCTGGGACACCCCGAAGGCGATTTGGCCCTGATTAATACTGCCAAGATACTTAAGGAGACTTTCCGCGAATCAGATATTGTGGCCCGCATTCACGGTGATGAATTCGCTGTTTTCATGGCGGGCAGCGATCCAGCTTATTCTGAGGCCATTATCCAGCGTCTGGAAAGCAAGCTCAAAGAGTACAATGCCAGTTCGAAAAAACCATATGAACTGTCATTGAGCATCGGCCTTTCCACCAGTGAAGAGGGACAGCCCTACAATCTCAGCGACCTGCTCGATATGGCAGACCAATTCATGTACAAGAAAAAACGTGAAGGCCGCTAGGCTTTCTATTCTTCCAGCGTCCCCATGGCTATGCAACTGTGGGCCATTGCGCCCCCGGCACGCATAGCTACGGCGACAAAGATAGCTTCGGCTATCTCTTCATCGCTTGCCCCGGCCGTTTTGGCCCTCTTAGTATGACCCTGGATACAATACGGGCACTGCGTTACATGTGCACAGGCAACAGCGATCAATTCCTTGTTTTTCGTACTCAGGCTGCCTTCGGTAAAAACCTTACCGTCGAAATCCAGGAATGCCTTCATGATTTCCGGCTTAAGCGTGAACATTTTGGCGGCTTTTTCTATGCCTTTTTTGGTGTAAAAACACTCTTCCATCACATTCTCCAGTTTAAAATTAATTTTTAATATTTTATAATCGGGGATTTACGCTTTCAACACAGTGCGCTGGATAATCTCCAGCTTAGCGCTTTCCGGCAGGTCATCAAAATAGGCGCAGTATCCGGCCACACGGACGACAATACCGGGATATTTACCGGGGTTGCAGCGGGCATCTTCCAACAGGTCACGGGACAATACGTTGAACTGCACCTCCATTCCACCTTTTTCAAAGAAGCCTTTTACAAGAGATGCCAGTATATCATCGCCCCGGTCGCCTTTAATGGTGGCAGGATCGAAGCTGAGATTTAAAGCGTATCCATTAGGCGACCGGCAGGGATCTATAGCTGCAACCGAGTTAAGAAGGGCAGTCGCTCCCAGCCTGTCCCTGCCGTTGGAAGCTCCCATGCTGGCGGCAAACGGTTCGCCGGCCTTGCGTCCGTTAGGCAAGGCTCCTACAAGTGCACCAAAAGCTACGTGGCAGGTAACAGAGTAAAAACCGGGCACATACTTTCCGCCGCGCGTATTCTTATGCCTGGCCAGAGCATTATAGAAGATCTCCACTACCTTATTAGCATAGCCGTCCGGCAGGTTATGATCATTCCCATATTTAGGCGCATTAACCAACTCAGCCTGCAACTCCCGATTGGTTTGAAAATTATTTTTCAGCGCTTCAACAACCTGCCCCATGGTATATTTCTTTCTTCTGAATACCAGCTCATCCAATGCAGCCAGTGAATCAGCCACATCCGCAACACCTACGCCCTGTATCCCACTGGAATTATAAAGCGCACCTCCGGCGGTGACGTCTTTTCCTGATTGTATACAACCATCAATCAGCATGGATGAAAA
Organism: Dehalococcoidia bacterium; assembly: GCA_050014895.1. Taxonomy (GTDB): domain Bacteria; phylum Chloroflexota; class Dehalococcoidia; order GIF9; family UBA5629; genus JAFGLP01. Next base: position 2,418 of record JBEKCL010000042.1, on the reverse strand, counting down.
CGGTGTCGGGTGAAAATCCCTGTTTCCTTTCTCGACCACCTGTATATTTTCCACCAACCGGCCTACCATGCAGTTGATCTGTTCAGTGAACGCTTCCATCACCTTATCGATCGATTTAAAAACCCTGGCATCCGCAGTAGGGTAACCTGCGAGTTTCCTGCTTCCGAACTGCCTGCCGCGGTTGAGCGCCAGCTCAAGACATACGGGCAGGTTCATAAGCGCCGCATCGGTAGAGAAGAAGCTTTTGCCCGGCAATGCCGGTTCCACGCAGCCGACCGGAGCATAATTCCTGGCTTCCTCGAGCGGATAGCCGTTGGCAACCAATGACTTCACCGTGGCCTCATCATTGAAAACAGCAGGGACGCCATTGCCCTTCTTAGCCACCTCTACGACCTTTTTTAAATACCTGTCGGGGGAACCCCCATGCACACGAGCCTGATAATTGGGGTCACGCAATCCGGATTCAGCCATCACATCCAGCATAATATAGGTAAGGTCGTTGGTAACGTCTTTGCCCTCCCTGTCCATACCTCCAACTATGCCAGCCTGGACGACCAGGTATCCGCCATGGTATTGACTGACTTTTTCCGATAACAGGAATACATGTTCCGCCGCCTTGGCGGAAAAGCAGAGCAGGAGTTCTTTAGCTTTTTCAGGGGTAATGCGGCCTCGCTCAAGATCACGCTTATAGTAGGGGTAAAGGTACTGGTCCAACCTGCCGAATGAAACAGCGGAATTTATGCCTTCCAAACATACAGCCATATGTGTGAACCACAGTGACTGTAAAGCCTCCTGAAAAGTGGATGCAGGTTTTAAGGGCACAGTGCGGCAGATACGGGCGATCTCATGAAGCTCATTGCTTCTTTCTACATCTTTCTCAGTTTTAGCCATGCAATCGGCTTCATCTGCCATATGGTTGGCATAGTCCACCAGTCCCCGGCATACAATGCCCGCCGCCCGATTCAGATCACTATTTTTATTGCTCATTGAAGTGAGATATCCCTCAACTCCCTGCCTGAGCATTCCCTCATAATCGGGTAAAAAATGCCCTATTCCACCCGCCTCATTTATCAAATAATACCTGGCATCCAACTGGTCACCCAGGTATTGAGCGAATTTAGACAGATGCGGATAGAAAGCCATCCAAGGGGGTGGTTTTTCTCTTATCTATATTCAGTATATCCGTGGCCATAAAAATGCTGCTGAGTTCCGGCTGCATAAGGGCAGAGATACGGAAACTGCCCATATTTCCGACTATCAGCTCATCGGGATAAATCCTGGCAGATTTATTCTCCAGCAGGTAGTGGGTAGCCTGCGCTTTGCGGATAATTACAGGTTGTGAAGGATCGTCGTGATGCTTGAAAAAATCCGTGATTAAGTATGCTCTCTCGGGGCACAGATGTACCCGCTCGCACTGCAACCCGCTCTTGATGCGTTGAAACCTGTCAGACATAACCAACGTTTCAGCGGTCATTATCTTACCCTTTCAATTTTGGGATTTATTCTATTCGGCTATATGCGTCGATTTAAACACCCAGACGGAATGGAGGATACTTGTCGGTTATCATTATCATTGCATAGGCCATCACCCGTAGCGCCCACCTGTAAACATCAACGACGAATGTGAACAAGTCCTTTGGAAATCTGCCTGTGAATAAAATGGCGAACCATGCAATTATAACGACAACTAAAGCTGCGATACCCAGGAAGACCAGCACAATAATGTGAGGTATCGCCAGGAACCATTTGACCAGGGGCAGCCAGCGATTAAGTCCTGCAGCATCAGGATAAGGCATATCGACATGCACGGTCTGCTCCTCATCGGTCGAAGGATAAACATCGGTCATCAGAGAACCATATACACGTACCCTGAACATAAACTTGGTCAGTTCAAGATTCCAATCATACCACCATTTCGGATACTTCCTGCGGAACAGGAGCATGAGAACCAGTGGAAGCACTACTAATCCAATTCCCTCTACCCAACCACCTATCCCCTCTTTGACGCCATACTGGAAGTTACCGCCCAGCAGCAGAACAAGTACGATGGCGATAGGGATAATCCAGAATATGCGTAAAGCTGAACTCCACCTGTTCAGCTTACGATCGGGATAATCGATCGCCAGATTTACCGGATATGCATCTGCCATTGTTTTCCTCCTATTGATATTGATTATCTCAGGTTATGCTACTTTCCTGCCGCCCTTGCCCAGATCGTATATTTCTTTAATTTCTACTACTACGGCAGCTTTGGGCGGGACCGGGATTTTCATCGCTTCGGAAAGTTTTTTCGCCTCATCATACAGCGGACCCGATGTTAATAACTCCTCAACTTTGCCTTCAAACCGGAAGCCCTGCATTTTAGCCCTGTCCGCCACTACAATCGCTACTTGTGGATTCTTCTGAATGTTCTCCCAG